>NZ_ATLN01000120.1:0-103918 GCF_000416195.1 Pseudomonas sp. CFII68 | reverse complement strand
GGGTAGCCCCGTACCATAGAATCTCCCACACCAGATCTCTCACCGTTCCCTGCTGAACGAATCAACCATGAGCCTGCTTGAACAGCACCGCAATGCCAGGGTGGTAATGCCCGGCTTCGTTGCGCAACTTGCGGTAGGCGTAAGGGAAGTACCAGGCCACGGCGCAGGTGTTTTCCTTCTGCAGGTCGTCGATCATGTCCTGCAATTCTTCGGGTGTGGCGCTTTGCTGGGCTTTTTGCGGCGAGACGAACAGGCAGCCCAGCTTCAGATCGCTGGCGTAGCTGATGCGCTTGGCATCGCTGGTGGCTTCCAGCAGCGGCTGGGTCAGGTTCAGGTTGCTGACCTTGGGCCAGCGCTGGGTGGCCTGGATGAAGGCGCGCTCCTCGGTGCTGGCGATGAACAGATCGGCGCTGACGTTGCGTTCGCCTTCTTCATTCTGCTTGCGGGTCGGGGCGTTCTGCAGCGTGACCATCTCAGCCATCCAGGCTGCGGCCGACAGCAAGCCGAGGTTGGCTTTTTCATCGAACCAATAAGGCGTGTCGTTATCGCCACGCACCGCGTTGTAGCGGTCGATACAGTCAAACCAGCGTTCCAGCGCCGGGCGCAGGAATTCCAATTTTGGATTGCTGATGATCATGCCTTGCATGCTTTTGCCCTCTTGTTCTTGTGATATCGGGTCGTAATGTCGCTTTGATATCACTTGCCGCAGAATCCCACAAGATTGGCGTCATTTTATTGATCGGCGCCAATGATCGCCCCGACAGGCGGCTTTAATTGACGCTCCACCCCCAACCCTCTAACCTTCGCCGCTTGTTTCAGGTGCTCTGTGGCTGCGGTCGACAGAGTGAAACAGGGAAGCCGGTGAGTGCACACGAACCCGGCGCTGCCCCCGCAACGGTAAATGAGTCAACGCTGCGCTTGTGGCCTGTGTGGTGAGTTCGTCAGTTCAAATTCGGATGTCAGAAGTCCATAGCCAAGGCGCTGCGACGAGTCATAGCCCGCTATGGCGAGGAGCAGCAACGCAGGATATGGACTTCTGACGCCGAAGTTGACTGACAGAACTCGCCACACAGGCCACTCACCACTGTGTCGCAGACATGGGAAGGCGCGCAGCCAGGCACCACGCCGCTCATGAGCCCGGAGACCGGCCTGATTCATCCAACGGCATCACGGTGGGCGATGCCAGGCTTGTTGCCGTCTTTTTGTGTGCCCGCCCGCCGTTATCCAATCCCAAACGGAGGCTTCCCATGACCGACTCCCTCGTCACTGACACGTCCGATCGCGACGAACGCCACCTGGCGCGCATGCTGCGCAAGAAAGCCGTGATCGACGAGCGCATCGCCAACTCGCCGAATGAATGCGGCTTGTTGCTGGTGCTGACGGGCAATGGCAAGGGCAAGAGCAGCTCGGCGTTCGGCATGCTTGCGCGGTCCATGGGGCACGGCATGCAGTGCGGCGTGGTGCAGTTCATCAAGGGGCGCAACAGCACCGGTGAAGAGCTGTTCTTGCGCCGCTTCCCGGAGCAGGTGCGCTTTCACGTCATGGGTGAAGGCTTCACCTGGGAAACCCAGGATCGCCAGCGCGACATCGCTGCCGCCGAAGCCGCCTGGGCGGTATCGCGCCAGTTGCTCAGCGATCCGTCCATCGGCCTGGTGGTGCTCGACGAGTTGAACATAGCCCTCAAGCACGGTTACCTCGACCTCGATCAGGTGCTGAGCGATCTGCAGGCCCGCCCACCGATGCAGCATGTGGTGGTGACCGGTCGTGGGGCCAAGCCCGAGATGATCGAGCTGGCCGACACCGTGACTGAAATGGGCATGATCAAGCACGCGTTCCAAGCGGGTATCAAGGCGCAGAAAGGCGTCGAACTGTGAGCGAACCCGTCATGACCCGCCGCCACTGTCCGGCGGTGCTGATCGCAGCGCCGGCCTCGGGCCAAGGCAAGACCACCGTCACTGCGGCGCTGGCCCGGTTGCATCGCAACCAGGGACGCAAGGTGCGTGTATTCAAATGCGGCCCGGATTTTCTCGACCCGATGATCCTGGAGCGGGCCAGTGGCGCGCCGGTCTATCAATTGGACATGTGGATGGTCGGTGAGCAGGAAAGTCGCCGGCTGTTGTGGGAAGCCGCTGCTGAAGCGGACCTGATCCTGATCGAAGGGGTCATGGGGCTGTTCGACGGCACCCCGTCGAGCGCCGACCTGGCGCGGCATTTTGGCGTGCCGGTGTTGGCGGTGATCGATGGCACGGCCATGGCCCAGACTTTCGGCGCCCTGGCCCTGGGCCTGGCGCGTTATCAACCGGACCTGCCATTCGCCGGGGTCTTGGCCAACCGGGTCGGCACCTTGCGCCACGCGCAATTGCTTGAAGGCAGCCTGACCGAAGGCCTGCGCTGGTACGGCGCGCTGTCCCGGGAAACCGGCATCGAATTGCCCAGTCGTCATCTCGGGTTGGTCCAGGCCAGCGAGTTGAACGACTTGGACGCGCGCCTCGACGCGGCCGCCGAGGCCCTGGCCGGCAGTTGCGAAGTGGCGCTGCCGCCAGCGGTGGAGTTCGCCGCGCCTGAGGTGATCGCTGTTGAGCCGTGGCTCGCCGGGGTGCGCATCGCCGTGGCCCGTGACGAAGCGTTTGCCTTCACCTATGGCGCCAGCCTTGATCTGCTGCGGGCCATGGGCGCGCAGTTGTGTTTCTTTTCGCCGATTCATGACAGCGAACTGCCCGAGGCGGACAGCCTTTATTTGCCTGGCGGTTATCCGGAACTGCACCACGTTGCCTTGGCCGAGAACGCGCCGATGCTCGCGGCGATCCGTGCTCACCAGGCCGCCGACAAACCGTTGCTCGCCGAATGCGGCGGCATGTTGTATCTGCTCGATTCATTGACCGACGTCGAAGGCGTGCGCGCCGAACTGCTGGGTTTGCTGGCCGGTGATGCGCAGATGCAAAAACGCCTGGCAGCCCTGGCGCTGCAAGCGGTGGATTTGCCGGAAGGCACCTTGCGTGGGCATACCTATCATCACTCCCTGACCAGCACCGAGCTTGAACCGATTGCCCGTGGCCATAGTCCGAATGGCGGGCGAGGGGCAGAGGCGGTTTTCCGGCAGGGGCGGATGACGGCCTCCTATGTTCATTTTTATTTTCCGTCCAATCCCAAGGCGATTGCTGCGTTGTTTGCGCCTGATCCTGAGACCGCTATCGCGAGCAAGCTCGCTCCCACAGGGGACCCCGTGATCTCAAGTGCAACGCTAGCCAATGTGGGAGCGAGCTTGCTCGCGAAGAGGCCATGACCGACACCGCTTTCTCCCAGGCCGAACGCGACGCTATCTACCGCGCCATCGCCGAACGCCGCGACATGCGCCACTTCAGCGGTGGCACGGTTGAGCCGGCCTTGCTGCGCCGCCTGCTGGAAGCCGCGCACCAGGCCCCCAGCGTCGGCCTCATGCAACCATGGCGCTTCATCCGCATCAGTGACCGCGCCTTGCGTGGACAGATCCGCGAATTGGTGGAGCAGGAACGCATTCGCACCGCCGAGGCCCTGGGTGAGCGCAGCGATGAATTCATGAAGCTCAAGGTCGAAGGGATCGACGACTGCGCCGAAGTGCTGGTGGCGGCGTTGATGGAGGATCGCGAGCGGCACATCTTCGGTCGGCGGACCTTGCCGGAAATGGACCTGGCCTCGCTGTCCTGCGCGATCCAGAACCTGTGGCTGGCTTCCCGCGCCGAAGGGCTGGGGATGGGCTGGGTGTCGCTGTTCGAACCCCAGGCCCTGGCCGACCTGCTGGGCCTGCCCGCCGGGGCCAAGCCGCTGGCGATCCTCTGCCTGGGCCCGGTCGAGGGTTTTTATCCGGCGCCGATGCTCGCCCTGGAAGGGTGGGCGCAACCGCGTCCGCTCAATGAACTGCTGTATGAAAACCATTGGGGAGTGAGCCCATGAGTGTGGCGTTGCTCAGTGCTGCCGCGGTGGCGCTGGATGCGCTGCTGGGCGAGCCCCGGCGCTGGCATCCGCTGGTGGCGTTCGGCGGCTTTGCCGATCGCATCGAACAGCGCTTCAATTCCGGCGGACGCGGTTGGCGCAGCCATGGGGTGACGGCGTGGATCATCGCCGTGGTGCCGTTGACCTTGCTCGCCACGGCCCTTTCGTGGGCGCCGATGGTGGGCTGGTTGGTGGAGATCCTGGCGCTGTACTGTGCCCTCGGCCTGCGCAGCCTCGGTGAACATGTCGAGCCGGTGGCGCGGGCGTTGCGCAGTGGCGATCTGGAGGAGGCGCGCAAGCGTGTCGGCTATCTGGTCAGCCGCGAAACGGCTGAGCTGGATGAAACCGCCGTGGCCCGCGCCGCCACCGAATCGGTGCTGGAAAATGGCAGCGACGCGGTGTTCGCCGCGTTGTTCTGGTTCGCCGTGGCCGGCGCGCCCGGCGTGGTGTTGTATCGCCTGAGCAATACCCTCGATGCCATGTGGGGTTATCGCAACGAACGCTTCGAGCGCTTCGGCTGGGCGGCGGCAAAAATCGACGATGGGCTCAACTATATTCCGGCGCGCCTGGTGGCATTGACCTACGCGCTGCTCGGCAAAACCCGCCTGGCGCTCAAGTGCTGGCGCACCCAGGGGCCGACCTGGGACAGCCCCAACGCCGGACCAGTGATGGCCGCCGGTGCCGGAGCGCTGGGTGTCGAGCTGGGCGGGGCGGCGGTTTATCACGGCGAGCTGCATCAACGTCCAGCGCTGGGCGAAGGCGTGCCGGCGAGTGCCGACGCCATTGATCGCGGCTGGCAATTGGTCCAGCGCGGC
The DNA here is from genome assembly GCF_000416195.1 of Pseudomonas sp. CFII68. Lineage (NCBI taxonomy): Bacteria > Pseudomonadati > Pseudomonadota > Gammaproteobacteria > Pseudomonadales > Pseudomonadaceae > Pseudomonas > Pseudomonas sp. CFII68. The sequence continues at coordinate 99,134 of NZ_ATLN01000120.1, read as the reverse complement.
GTATGGTTATGGCTGCTGATTCTCTGCCTGGGAGCTGAGTTTTATGCTTGAGCACGGTGGCCGTTTGCGCAACGCAGCCCGGCAATACGGCATTGCCGAAGCGGATTGGCTCGACTTGTCCAGCGGTCTGGCGCCTTGGCCGTTCAACGTCCCGGCGATTCCCCTGCGGGCCTGGGCGCGTTTACCGGAAACCGATGACGGCTTGGAACAGGCCGCCTGCGATTATTACGGCGCGCTGAATGTGCTACCGGTGGCCGGTTCGCAGATGGCCATCCAGCTGTTGCCGCGCCTGCGCCGGGCCGGCAAGGTCGGTGTCTTGTCGCCGTGTTATGCCGAGCACGCCGAAGCCTGGCGCCGCAGCGGCTACATCGTGCGCGAAGTGCTGGAGTCGGAGGTGGATTTCTTTCTCGACAGCCTCGACGTGCTGGTGGTGGTCAATCCGAACAATCCCACGGGCCTGAGCCTGGCGCCCGAGCGCTTGCTGGACTGGCATGCGCGCCTGGCCCAGCGCGGTGGCTGGCTGGTGGTGGATGAGGCCTTCATGGACGTCACGCCGGCGCTGAGCCTGGCGGCGCACACCCATCTGGTCGGGTTGATCGTGCTGCGCTCGTTCGGCAAGTTCTTTGGTCTGGCCGGGGTTCGCCTGGGGTTTGTATTGGCCGAGCGCCGCTTGCTCAAGTTGCTCGCCGAACAGGTCGGGCCGTGGGTCGTCAGCGGGCCGACCCGGGTGCTGGGCCAGGCGTGCCTGCTGGACACTGATGCCCACGCATACCAGCGCCAACGCTGCGAAGCCACCAGCCAACGCCTGGCGCTGATGCTCGAACGCCACGGCTTCAAGCCGCAGGGCGGCTGCGGGTTGTTCCAATGGCTGGTCACCGAACACGCCTTGGGGCTTCATGATTTCATGGCCCATCGCGGCATTCTCCTGCGCTTGTTTACCAACACCAGTAGCCTGCGCTTCGGGCTGCCGGCCGATGACAGCGAATTCCTGCGCCTCGAACAGGCCTTAGAGGCCTACGCCAAGGACACCCGATGACCACAGTGATGGTGCAGGGCACCACGTCCGATGCCGGCAAAAGTACCTTGGTCACGGCTTTATGCCGCTGGGTCCGACGCCAGGGTGTAAGCGTGGTGCCGTTCAAGCCGCAGAACATGGCCCTCAACAGCGCCGTGACGGCCGACGGCGGCGAAATCGGTCGCGCCCAGGCGGTGCAGGCCCAGGCGGCGGGGCTGGAACCGCACACCGACATGAACCCGGTGCTACTCAAGCCCAACAGCGACACTGGCGCCCAGGTGATCATCCATGGCCGTGCCGTGACCACCATGAATGCCGTGGCCTATCACGATTACAAAGCCATCGCGATGCAAGCCGTGCTGGCCTCCCACGCGCGCTTGAGCGCGGCGTATCCGGTGGTGATGGTGGAGGGCGCCGGCTCGCCGGCCGAGATCAACCTGCGTGCCGGTGACATTGCCAACATGGGCTTTGCCGAGGCGGTGGATTGCCCGGTGCTGCTGATCGCCGATATCAATCGTGGCGGGGTGTTCGCTCATCTGGTCGGTACCCTGGAGTTGCTTTCACCCAGTGAACAGGCGCGGGTCAAGGGCTTCATCATCAACCGTTTTCGCGGTGACATCGCCTTGCTGCAACCGGGCCTGGACTGGCTGGAAGCGCGCACCGGCAAACCGGTGATCGGCGTGTTGCCGTACGTGATGGACCTGCACCTGGAAGCCGAGGACGGCCTCGACCAGCGCCAAACCGACAAGGCTGAACAGGTGCTCAAGGTGGTGGTGCCGGTGTTGCCGCGCATCAGCAACCACACCGATTTCGATCCACTACGCCTGCACCCGCAGGTCGACTTGCAATTCATCGGCCCCGGCCAGCCCATCCCGGCGGCCGACCTGATCATCCTGCCCGGTTCGAAAAGCGTGCGCAGCGACCTGGCCTACTTGCGCGCCAACGGTTGGGCAGCGGCGATCAATCGTCACCTGCGCTACGGTGGCAAGCTGCTGGGCATCTGCGGTGGTTTGCAGATGCTCGGCCAGCAGGTCCACGACCCGTTGGGCCTCGAAGGTGCGGCCGGTTCCAGTGCCGGGTTGGGCCTGCTGGATTTCGAAACGACGCTGGAACACGAGAAGCAATTGCGCAATGTGCGCGGGCGACTGGCCTTGGAAGAGGCTGAGGTCAGCGGCTACGAGATCCACGCGGGCGTGACCACTGGCTCGGCCCTGGAAAACCCCGCGGTGCATCTGGAGGATGGCCGTTGCGACGGTGCCCAGAGTCTCGACGGGCAGGTGTTCGGCACTTACCTGCATGGGCTCTTTGAATCGCCGGCGGCCAGTAGCGCGTTGTTGCGCTGGGCCGGGTTGCAGGATGTGCAGGCGGTGGATTACCACGGGTTGCGCGAGCGGGACATCGAGCGGTTGGCGGATCTGGTGGAACAGCATTTGGATACTCGGTTGTTGCGTGAACTCTGTGGGATTTGAGGTGGCTGTACCGGCCTCATCGCGAGCAGGCTCGCTCCCACAGGGGATTTGTGTGCTCAGCAGATTTAGTGTGGGTTCTGTGGGATTTAGGGTGGCTGGGCTGGCCTCATCGCGAGCAAGCTCGCTCCCACAGGTTTTGTGACCACTGAACATCCAATGTGGGAGCGGGCTTGCTCGCGAATGCGGTGTGCCAGCTAAAAACTAGTGACTGACACTCTGCTTTCGCGAGCAAGCCCGCTCCCACAATTGATCCCATGCATCCAGCTCCATAAAAAAACCCGCACCTCTCACAAGGCACGGGTTCTTTCACCGCAGCAATCGATCAACGCTCGAGCAGGATCCGCAGCATGCGACGCAGCGGTTCGGCCGCGCCCCACAGCAGTTGGTCGCCGACGGTGAAGGCACCGACGAATTGCGAACCCATGTTCAGTTTGCGCAGGCGGCCCACCGGTACGTTCAGGGTGCCGGTGACCTTGGTCGGGCTCAGCTCCTGCATGCTGATTTCGCGGTTGTTCGGCACCAGCTTGACCCAAGGGTTGTGCTGGCTGATCAACCCTTCGATGTCGGCGATCGGCACGTCTTTGTTCAGCTTGATGGTCAGCGCCTGGCTGTGGCAGCGCATGGCGCCGATGCGCACGCAGATGCCGTCCACCGGGATCGGGCTCTTGAAGCGACCCAGGATCTTGTTGGTTTCGGCCTGGGCCTTCCACTCTTCGCGGCTCTGGCCGTTAGGCAGTTCCTTGTCGATCCAGGGGATCAGGCTGCCGGCCAGCGGTACGCCGAAGTTCTCGGTCGGGTAGGCATCGCTGCGCATCGCCTCGGCGACCTTGCGGTCGATGTCGAGGATGGCGCTGGCCGGGTTGGCCAGGTCATCGGCGACGGCGGCGTGGGTGGCGCCCATCTGCTTGATCAGCTCACGCATGTTCTGCGCGCCGGCACCGGACGCCGCCTGGTAGGTCATGGCGCTCATCCACTCCACCAGTCCGGCTTCGAACAGGCCGCCCAGGCCCATCAGCATCAGGCTGACGGTGCAGTTGCCGCCGATGTAGTTCTTGGTACCCGCGTCCAGCTGCTGGTCGATGACCTTGCGGTTCACCGGGTCGAGGACGATCACTGCGTCGTCCTGCATGCGCAGGCTGGAAGCGGCGTCGATCCAGTAACCCTGCCAGCCGGCTTCACGCAGCTTGGGGAAGACTTCGCTGGTGTAGTCGCCACCCTGGCAGGTCAGGATCACGTCGAGGGTCTTGAGCTCTTCGATGCTGTAGGCATCCTTGAGCGCACCGGTGTCCTTGCCCACGGACGGGCCCTGGCCACCGACATTGGAAGTGGTGAAAAACACCGGCTCAATGAGATCGAAATCCTGCTCTTCCAGCATTCGCTGCATGAGCACGGAACCGACCATGCCGCGCCAACCGATCAGACCTACACGTTTCATCGCAACTACACCTATACAAAAGTGGGCCACCGTCGGAGCGGTGGGCCCGAAAGATTACAGATTCCGCAGCGCGGCGACTACTGCATCGCCCATTTGCTGCGTACCGACTTTGGTACAACCTTGCGACCAGATATCACCGGTGCGCAAGCCTTGGTCCAAGACCACGCTGACGGCTTTTTCGATCGCGTCGGCGGCATCGTTCAAGTTGAAGCTGTAACGCAGCATCATCGACACCGACAGGATGGTCGCCAACGGGTTGGCAATGCCCTGCCCGGCGATGTCCGGCGCAGAACCGTGGCACGGCTCGTACATGCCCTTGTTGTTGGCGTCCAGGGAGGCCGACGGCAGCATGCCGATGGAACCGGTGAGCATCGACGCTTCGTCGGACAGGATGTCGCCGAACAGGTTGTCGGTGACGATCACGTCGAACTGCTTCGGCGCACGCACCAGTTGCATGGCGGCGTTGTCGACGTACATGTGGCTCAGCTCGATGTCCGGGTAATCCTTGGCCACCTGCTCGACCACTTCACGCCACAGTTGGCTGGAAGCCAGTACGTTGGCCTTGTCCACCGAGCACAGTTTCTTGCCACGCACGCGGGCCATGTCGAAGCCAACCCGGGCGATACGGCGGATTTCGCTTTCGCTGTACGGCAGGGTGTCGTAGGCCTGGCGCTCGCCATTATCCAGCTCACGGGTGCCACGCGGGGCGCCGAAGTAGATGCCGCCGGTCAGCTCGCGGACGATGAGGATGTCCAGGCCCGCGACGATTTCCGGCTTCAGGCTCGATGCATCGGCCAGTTGCGGGTAGAGAATCGCCGGACGCAGGTTGCCGAACAGGCCCAGTTGCGCGCGAATCTTCAGCAGGCCGCGCTCGGGGCGGATGTCGCGTTCGATCTTGTCCCATTTCGGGCCGCCCACGGCGCCCAGCAGCACGGCATCGGCTGCACGGGCACGGTCCAGGGTTTCATCGGCCAGGGGCACGCCGTGCTTGTCGATGGCCGCGCCGCCGATCACGTCGTGGCTGAGTTCGAAGCCCAGGCCGTACTTGTCGTTCGCCAGCTCCAGGACCTTGACCGCTTCGGCCATGATTTCCGGGCCAATGCCATCACCTGGGAGAATCAGAATCTGCTTGCTCATGCTTTCCTCGTTTGCTCTGTCGGCACATGCCTGGGCTTCGTACCCAACGCCTGGCCGGGAAAAATGCTATCGCTCGGCCCACAGCACCAGTACATCTGTACTGAACGAACCATCGGCCTCAATCTCAAAATATTCACGCACTTCATCGCCCATCGAACGCTGCAGCTGGAGAATCGCCGCCCGCATCACCTCGGGGGTGCGCATGCGCTCGACCCAGGAGCGATATTCCAGGCGCAGGCGCTGGCGCGAGGTGCTGCGGGTGTGCAACCCCGCTTCGCTGACCTGGCGCAACCACTCGCCGGCAGAATAATCGCGCACGTGGCTGGTGTCGCGCAGCACTTCGATGCTTTGCAGGTAGGTGTCCAGCAATGGCGTGCCTGGCGACAGGATATCGATGAACGCCATCACCCCGCCCGGCTTGAGCACCCGGCGCACTTCCCGCAACGCCAGGCCCAGGTCGCTCCAATGATGCGCCGAATAGCGGCTGAACACGAAGTCGAACTCAGCGTCGGCGAACGGCAAGCGCTCAGCGGCGCCGCATACCGTGCTGATATTGCCCAGGCCACGCTCGGCAGCCGCCGTGGCGACCACGTCGAGCATTTGCTGGGACAGATCATAAGCCACCACTTCACCGGCCAGCGGCGCCACGTGGAAACTCACATGGCCGGCGCCACACCCCAGGTCCAGCACCCGGGCATCGCCACGACCGGCCAATGCAGCCTGTAGCAGCGCGAATTCAGCGCCCTGGGCGTGCACGGCACTGCTCAGATAGGCCGAGGCCTGTTCACCGAATTGCTTTTGTACAACCTGACTGTGGGCGGTGCTGGTCATGGGAACTTCCTTTTTAGGTCTCGCTTTGTATTGCCAGTGCCGCCGTCTTCGCGAGCAAGCCCGCTCCCACAAGGGGTTTTGTGAACGCCGCAAATCCAGTGTGGGAGCGGGCTTGCTCGCGAAGGGGCCAGCACTGACTACATCAATTTCAGATCAATCAAGCATCGCGAAACAACCAAGGCTGGCTCGCCCGGTGCTTGGCCTCGAACGCGGCAATCGCCTCGCCGTCCTGCAAGGTCAGGCCGATATCGTCCAGGCCATTGAGCAGGCAATGCTTGCGGAACGCGTCGATCTCGAAACCCAGCACCTTGCCGTCGGGACGGGTCACGGTCTGGGCGGCCAGGTCGACCTGCAGTTGATAGCCGGGGTTGGCCTCGACCTGCTGGAACAGCTCATCCACGTCAGCATCGCTGAGGATGATCGGCAGCAAGCCGTTCTTGAAGCTGTTGTTGAAGAAGATGTCGGCATAGCTCGGCGCAATGATGCTGCGGAAACCGTACTCTTCCAGGGCCCATGGCGCATGCTCGCGGCTCGAGCCGCAGCCGAAGTTCTCACGGGCCAGCAACACGCTGGCGCCTTGGTAACGCTCGGCGTTGAGCACGAAGTCCTTGTTCAACGGCCGCTTGGAGTTGTCCTGGTACGGCTGGCCGACATCCAGGTAACGCCATTCGTCAAACAGGTTCGGGCCGAAACCGGTGCGCTTGATGGACTTCAAGAACTGCTTGGGAATGATCTGGTCGGTGTCGACGTTGGCACGATCCAAAGGCGCGACAAGACCGGTGTGCTGGGTAAAAGCTTTCATGCTGCGCTCCTTCAGATCAATTCGCGGACATCGACGAAACGGCCGTTGACAGCCGCCGCCGCGGCCATGGCCGGGCTCACCAGGTGCGTACGGCCACCGGCGCCCTGACGGCCTTCGAAGTTACGGTTGGAGGTGGAGGCGCAATGCTCGCCCGACTCCAAACGGTCCGGGTTCATCGCCAGGCACATCGAGCACCCCGGCTCACGCCATTCGAAACCGGCCTCGAGGAAAATCTTGTCCAGCCCTTCCGCTTCCGCCTGGGCCTTCACCAGGCCCGAACCCGGCACCACGATGGCCTGTTTGATGGTCGAAGCAACCTTGCGACCCTTGGCGATCACCGCCGCGGCGCGCAGGTCTTCGATCCGCGAGTTGGTGCAGGAACCGATGAACACACGATCAAGCTGAATGTCAGTGATCGCCTGGTTGGCGCTCAAGCCCATGTACTTCAAGGCGCGGACGATGGAGTCGCGCTTGACCAGGTCCATTTCCTTGGCCGGATCCGGTACGTTCTGGTCCACCGCCAACACCATCTCAGGCGAAGTGCCCCAGCTGACTTGCGGCTTGATCTGCGTTGCGTCGAGCTCAACCACGGTGTCGAACTTGGCATCGGCATCGGAGACCAGGTCTTTCCAGGCCTCGACCGCCATGTCCCATTCCACGCCTTTTGGCGAGAACGGACGGCCCTTGACGTATTCCACGGTTTTTTCATCGGCGGCCACCAGGCCAACGCGGGCACCGGCCTCGATGGACATGTTGCAGATGGTCATGCGGCCTTCGACGGACAAGTCGCGGATCGCGCTGCCGGCGAACTCGATGGCATGGCCGTTACCGCCGGCGGTGCCGATCTTGCCGATCACCGCCAGGACGATGTCCTTGGCCGTCACGCCGAACGGCAACTTGCCCTCGACGCGCACCAGCATGTTTTTCATTTTCTTGGCGACCAGGCACTGGGTGGCGAGCACATGCTCCACCTCGGAGGTGCCGATGCCATGGGCCAGGGCCCCGAAAGCACCGTGGGTCGAGGTGTGCGAGTCGCCGCAGACCACGGTCATGCCCGGCAAGGTCGCGCCCTGCTCCGGGCCGATGACGTGGACGATGCCTTGGCGCACATCGTTCATCTTGAATTCGACGATGCCGTATTCGTCACAGTTATCGTCGAGGGTCTGGACCTGCAAGCGCGAGACCTGGTCGGCAATGGCTTCGATGCCGCCCTTGCGCTCCGGGGTGGTCGGTACGTTGTGGTCCGGGGTCGCGATGTTGGCATCGATACGCCACGGCTTGCGCCCGGCCAGGCGCAGGCCTTCGAAGGCTTGCGGCGAAGTCACTTCGTGGATGATGTGACGATCGATGTAGATCAGCGCCGAGCCATCGTCGCGCTGCTTGACCAAATGCGAATCCCAGAGCTTGTCGTAGAGCGTTTTGCCGGCCATCAGACGGTTCCTCATCAGCTTGTTTCTATGCCCCGGGCCTTGACCGAATCAATAACCCCTTGGCTTGTGAGGCTGATCCTATGGGGTTACATTAAATAACTCAAATTCATATTTTTCATACTTTGCATAACCAATTGGAATTCGACCGGAACCGCCATGGACCTCGCCAACCTCAATGCCTTTATAGCCATCGCCGAGACGGGCAGTTTCTCCGGCGCCGGCGAACGCCTGCACCTGACCCAGCCAGCCATCAGCAAGCGCATTGCCGGCCTCGAGCAACAGCTCAAGGTGCGCCTGTTCGATCGCCTGGGCCGTGAAGTGGGCCTGACCGAGGCCGGCCGGGCCCTGTTGCCACGGGCCTATCAGATCCTCAACGTGCTGGACGACACCCGCCGCGCCCTGACCAACCTGAGCGGCGAAGTGACCGGGCGCCTGACGCTCGCCACCAGCCACCACATCGGCCTGCACCGCCTGCCACCGCTATTGCGGGAGTTCACCCGACGCTACCCCCAGGTGGCGCTGGATATCCAGTTCCTGGATTCGGAAGTGGCCTACGAAGAAATCCTCCATGGCCGGGCGGAACTGGCCGTCATCACCCTCGCCCCCGAACCCCACACGTTGGTACGGGCCACGCCGGTGTGGGACGACCCGCTGGATTTCGTGGTCGCCCCGGAGCATGCGCTGCTGGAAAACGGCGCGGTCAGCCTGGCGGACATTGCCTTGCATCCGGCGGTTTTCCCGGGGGGCAACACGTTTACCCATCACATCGTGCGACGGCTGTTCGAAGCCCAGGGCCTGACGCCGAACATCGCCATGAGCACGAATTACCTGGAAACCATAAAAATGATGGTCTCCATCGGCCTGGCCTGGAGCGTTTTGCCGCGCACCATGCTCGACGAACAGGTGGCGCGCATTCCTTTGCCGGGCATACAACTCAGTCGCCAGCTAGGCTATATCTTGCACACCGAACGGACGCTGTCGAACGCCGCACGGGCTTTCATGGCCTTACTGGACGCACAAATCGATTTGCCAGGGACAAGGGCATAGGTTGTGCCGCGCCTGTAGGGCCTGACGCCTGTGCTTTATGCCCTAACCCGCTCAAGGCTCGCTAGATAATGCCCAAACCCGCTGACCACCTCCCGCCCTTGCCACGCATCCAGGCGCTCGACCCGAAACGGTCCGAGCAAAGCTGGGACAGCGCGCCGCAGTTGTTGGCCGCCCTGAACGGTGCGCGACTGGGGGCCTGGTCGTGGGACATCGAGACAGGGAAGATCAGTTGGTCCCGGGGCACCCAGGCACTGTTCGGCTTCGATCCGCGCCAGCCATTGCCAGCGGATGTGGATTATCTGGACCTGTTGCTGCCCGAAGACCGGGACCGGGCCATGCGCGCCTTTCACGCGGCAGTGGCCGGGGCGCCGCTGGAACAGGCCATGCACCACCGCATCGTCTGGCCCGATGGCAGCCTGCATTGGCTGGAAATCAGCGGCAGCGTGCTGCCCGACAAGCACGGTCGCCCACGCATGATCGGGGTGATCCGCGAGATCACCCATCAGCGCGAGCGGGAACAGGCGCTGCGCAGCTCGGAAAAACGCTTCGCCACGCTCTTTCACCTGTGCCCGAACATGGTTTTGCTGACCCGCCAGGAGGACGGGCTGATCAGCGAGGCCAACCAGTATTTCGGAAGCCTGTTCGGCTGGCCGCTGCACGATGTGATCGGCCGCACCACCCTGGAACTGGGCTTGTGGGTTGACCCCGGACAACGGGCAAAACTGCTGGAAGCCATCAAGGCCAAGGGCGAACTGGCGAGCATGGAGGTGGAACTGCGGGCGAGCAATGGCCAGATCCACACCGGCCTACTCAGCGCGCAGAAAGTCGAGCTGGAGGGCCAACCCTACCTGTTGAGCGCCTTTCTCGACACCACCGAGCGCAAACTCGCCGAACAGGCCCTCAAGGACAGCCAGGAACGCCTGGACCTGGCCCTCGACTCGGCGCAACTGGGCACCTGGGACTGGCACATTCCCAGCGGCATGCTCTACGGCTCGGCCCGGGCCGCGCAGCTCCATGGCCTGGAGCCCAAGCCGTTCCACGAATCGTTCGATGCGTTTTTCGAAGGCGTCCCCATGGAAGAGCGCAACAACATGCGCAACGCCTATCGCAGCCTGCGCGAAGGTCCGGCGGGCAACTATCAGTTGACCTACCGCGTGCAACTGCCGGACGGCAGCTCGCGCTACCTGGAAAGCCGCGCCCGCCTCTACCGCAACGACGACGGCAGCCCCTTGCGCATGGCCGGCACCTTGCTCGACATCACCGACCAGGTGGAGCGCGAACAGAGCCTGGCCGCCTCGGAAGAAAAATTCGCCACGCTGTTCCAGGTCAGCCCCGACCCGATCTGCGTCACCCACCTGGACAGCGGCCGGTTCCTGGAGATCAACTCCAGTTTCACTCAGACCTTCGGCTGGACCACCAGCGACGTAATCGGCCTCGACGCTGACGAAATCGGCCTCTGGGACGCCTCGGGCAGCAGCCTGCAACGCATCGAACGGGTGATCCGCGAACAATCACTGAACAATGTCGCCATCGTCGTTCACCATAAGAACGGCCAGCCGCTGACCTGTGTGATTTCCAGCCGGCAAATCAACGTCGGCAACCAGCCCTGCATCGTCACGACCTTGCGCGACATCACCCAGCAACAACGCTCCGAAGCCGCCCTCAAGGCCAGCGAAGAGAAATTCGCCAAGGCGTTTCATTCCAGCCCCGACGCCATCACCATCACCGAACTCGAAAGCGGTCGCTACCTTGAGGTCAACGACGGCTTCTGCCGGCTGACCGGCTACCGCGCCGACGAAGTGATCGGGCACACGGTCTACGAAGTGGGGATCTGGGCCGAAGAAAAACAGCGAGCCGCCTTGCTGGCCGAGCTGAAACTCAAGGGCCGCGTAGTCCACCAGGAGATGCTCGGGCGCAATAAACAGGGGGAAATCCTGACGGTGGAGGTCTCGGTCGAGCCCATCACCCTCAATGAAACGGCGTGCCTGCTGCTGACCGCCCGGGATGTGAGCCTGCTGCGCAATGCCGAAGCCCAGATCCGCCACCTGGCCTACCACGACTCGCTGACCAACCTGCCCAACCGGGCCTTGCTGATGGACCGGCTGAGCCAGCAGATCGCCCTGCTCAAACGCCACAACTTGCGCGGCGCCCTGCTGTTTCTCGACCTGGACCACTTCAAGCACATCAACGACTCCCTCGGTCACCCGGTGGGCGACACCGTGCTGAAGATCATCACCGCGCGCCTCGAAGCCAGCGTGCGCCTGGAAGACACCGTAGCGCGGCTGGGTGGCGACGAATTCGTGGTGCTGCTCAGCGGCCTGGAAGGCTCGCGCAACGAAGTCAGCGAGCAAGTGCGGACCCTGGCCGACACCCTGCGCGAACTGCTTTCGGAGCCGATGTTTCTCGATGGCCAGCGCCTGCAGGTCACGCCGAGCATCGGTATCGCGCTGATTCCCGATCACGGTTCCACGCCCACCGATTTGCTCAAGCGCGCCGACATTGCGCTGTACCGCGCCAAGGACTCAGGGCGCAACACCTCGCAGATGTTTCACACCACCATGCAAAAAGCCGCCAGCGAACGGCTGCGCATGGAGACCGACCTGCGCCTGGCCCTGGCCCGTGGCGAGTTCAGCGTGCATTTCCAGCCTCAGGTCGATGCCCGGGACAACCGCATCATCGGCGCCGAAGCCCTGGTGCGTTGGCATCACCCGGACCTGGGCGCCCAATCGCCCAACGAATTCATCAAAGTGCTGGAGGACAGTGGCCTGATCCTGGAAGTCGGGACCTGGATCCTCGATGAAGCTTGCGACGGCTTCAAGCAACTGATCGCCAAGGGCAAGATCGACCCCCAGCGATTCAGCCTGTGCGTGAACATCAGCCCACGGCAATTCCGCCAGAGCGACTTTGTCGAACGCATCGAAAACAGTCTCCTCTCTCACGGCCTGCCCTTCTCCCTGCTGAAACTGGAGATCACCGAAGGCATCGTGATCCAGAACCTGGACGACACCATCGCCAAGATGCGCCGGCTCAAGAAGCTGGGGGTGAGCTTTGCCATGGATGATTTCGGCACCGGTTATTCGTCGCTGACCTACCTCAAGCGCCTGCCGGTGGACACATTGAAAATCGACCAGTCATTCGTGCGCGACGCCACCAGCGACCCCAACGACGCCGAAATCATCCGCGCCATCGTCGCCATGGCTCGTAGCCTCAACCTGATCATGATTGCCGAAGGCGTGGAGACCCTGGAGCAATTGCAGTTCCTGCAAGGGCTTGATTGCCATCTGTACCAGGGTTATTTGCATAGCCGGCCGTTGCCGCTGGAGGCGTTTGAGCGGTTGTTGCCCTAGCCTGTGCAGCTAGGCACGAGGCTTTTGTGGCGAGGGGGTTTTATGTGGGAGCAAAGCTTGCTCGCGACTGCAGGTGACTCGGTTTCTGAAGGACCGCATCGCTTTTATCGCGGGCAAGCCTTGCTCCCACAGTCCCCTCGCCACATAAATCTTCCACTGATATCCAAAAAATGAAAAAGGGCGCCATTTGGCGCCCTTCTTCATTTGCGCTGCATCAGTTTTGCAGCGCGGGTTGTTGCTGCGCTCCGTTGATCGGGATGCGCTTGGCCTTGGCCTCTTCCGGGATCACCCGCAGCAGGTCGATGCTCAACAGACCGTTGCTCAGGCCGGCGGACTTGATCTCGATATGATCGGCCAACCGGAAGGACAGCTTGAACGCACGCTGGGCGATGCCCTGGTGCAGGTAGGTGACGCTGTCGTTACTGGCTTCACGTTTGCCGCCACTGATGGTCAGCACACCTTTTTCCACTTGCAGGTCCAGGTCTTCTTCCTGAAACCCGGCGGTGGCGACCACAATGCGGTACTCGTCATCACCATGTTTTTCCACGTTGTAGGGTGGATAGCTGCTACCCGGTTCGTTGCGCAGGGCGGTTTCGAACAAGTCGTTGAAACGATCGAAACCTACCGAGGAACGGAACAGCGGGGCCAGCGAAAATGCAGTACTCATGATTCAAATCTCCTGAAAAAATCAGCAAGTTTTTTTGTCTCCGCGACCCGAATTCGGCATCGCGTAATCCCTATCTAGGGACCGCCAAAAACTTTTCAAGAGCTTTTTCTGAAATTTTTTCAGGCCGCTTCGGTGCGCTGCACACCCAGCAAATGGCCCACCGCGTCCAGGTCGGTTTCCCGGCGCAAAGCGGTAAACAGCGCCACCGCTTCGGGGTAATTGCGGGTCAGCATCGCCAGCCATTGCTTCAACCGGCCTGGAGCCTGGCGTGGTGTCAGTTGCTCGACCACCTGCACCCAGAAGTCCTGGAGCATCGGCTGCAGCTCGGCCCAGGACATCTCGACCACCTCCTCACCAGCCCGGGCGGCGGCGATCTGCCGGGCCAGGTCAGGACGGGAAACGAGACCGCGACCGAGCATGATGTCTTCGACACCGCTGATTTCGCGGCAACGGCGCCAATCCTCAACGCTCCAGATATCGCCATTGGCGAACACCGGCACCTTGACCACTTCCTGCACCCGGGGAATCCACTCCCAGTGGGCAGGAGGCTTGTAGCCATCGACCTTGGTCCGCGCATGCACCACGATGTGCGCCGCACCGCCTTCGGCCAGTGCCGTGGCACACACCAGCGCGCCGTCCGGGCTGTCGAAACCCAGGCGCATCTTGGCGGTGACCGGAATGTGCTTTGGCACCGCACGACGCACGTGCTCGACGATTTCGTTGAGCAGTTCCGGCTCCTTGAGCAACACCGCCCCGCCCCGGGATTTGTTCACGGTCTTGGCCGGGCAACCGAAGTTCAAGTCGACAACCTCCGAGCCCAACTCGCACGCCAACGCCGCGTTTTCCGCCAGGCACACCGGATCGGAACCGAGCAACTGCACCCGCAACGGCACACCGGCAGCCGTCTGGGCACCGGTCAGCAGTTCAGGGGCGAGCTTATGGAAATAGGCCGGCGTGAGCAGACGGTCGTTGACACGGATGAACTCGGTGACACACCAGTCGATCCCGCCAACACGGGTCAGGACATCCCGCAGGATGTTGTCGACCAACCCCTCCATGGGCGCCAGGGCAATTTGCATGGAAACACACACTCAAACGAAAAAACGTGCGGCAGTTTACCGGATTTTGCCCACATATCCGGCATTCACCACAAATCCCTTGTGGGAGCGGGCTTGCTCGCGAAAGCGGTGGATCAGTTTGCGAGGATGTTGGATGTACTGCCGTCTTCGCGAGCAGGCTCGCTCCCACAGGGTTCTCGATCACTCAAAAATCCTGCGCTCACCACAAATTCCTTGTGGGAGCGAGCCTGCTCGCGAAAGCGGTGGGTCAGCTTGCATTGATGTTGGATGTATCGCCGTCTTCGCGAGCAAGCCCGCTCCCACAGGGGTTTCAAGGCGTTCACGAAACCGGAATTCACCACCAATCCCTGTGGGAGCGAGCTTGCTCGCGATGACGGTGGATCAGTCGATGAGGATGCCGGATGGCTTCAGCGCGGGACCATAACCTTCGATGAATTCCGGCGGCATGCGCTTGGGCCTGCCGGTGGACAATTCGATGCAGACGAAGGTGGTCTGGGCCCGCAGCAGCGTGGTGTTGTCGCTGGGACGGACCAGTTGGAAATGCCGGGTCATTTTCAGACGCTGGTCCCAGTCGACGATCCAGGTCGCCAATTGCAGCTCATCGCCTTCATAGGCGGCCGCCAGGTAATCGATTTCATGCCGTACCACTGCCATGGCCCGGTCGAGGCGCCGGTATTCCACCAGATCCAGGCCCAGGCGCTGGGAATGGCGCCAGGCGCAGCGCTCGAGCCAGGTAACGTACACCGCGTTGTTGGCGTGGCCCAGCCCGTCGATGTCTTCGGCATTGACCTGAAGATCAATAATGAACGGTGTTGCGCGATCCCAGCCCATGCCCCTCTCCTGGTCGAATTTGGATCGGGGCAGTGTAACGGATCCTAGCTCGACCGCCATCGCGGGCAAGCCTTGCTCCCACAGATCAAGCCGATTGCCGCGCCTGCAGGCTGCGACCGGCCAGCAGTGATAACACCCCATCAATGACACGAGGATCGGCCAGCACCCGCTGATGCCCGCCCTGTGGCAGTCGCAGCAAACGACTGTCGAACCAGGCTTCATGGATCAACTGCGACTCCCTGACCGAAACCGACGTGTCGTCCTCGGCATGGACGATCAACCCCGGCACGTCCAGTTGGTAATGCGCGACGTCCATCTTCGAAGCGGGCATGCCCACATCGCTTTCCACCTGGCGAATGAACGCCGAACGCGCCTTGGGCGGCAGGCCCATCATCCGGGAGAAACCGCGCAGCACCCCCAGAATGCGGGCGGGTGCGGCGATGCTGACCAGCGTCTCGGTACGCAACCCCAACTGGACGGCCAACAGGGCACTGGCGCCGCCCATCGAATGCCCGATCACGGCCTGCAACGGCGGCAGTTCAGCGGCGGCTTCGAGCATGGCCCTGGCAAACAACAGGACATTCGCCTCGCGACCCGGTGAGCGACCATGGGCTGGACCGTCCAGCGCCACCACCGTGTAACCGGCGTCCACCAGGGCCGTGATCAGCGCCGCGAACTGCGTCGGCCGCCCTTCCCAGCCATGCATCAGCAGGACTGCCGGGCCTTTGCCCCAGCGCAACGCCGAGAGACCGAAGCGCAAGGTGATACGCTCGGACGAGGCCAGCAGCGGCAGCTCCCAATCCCGCGGCGGCAAGTTGCGCGGGCGCATGAACAGCGAACGCATCTGTTTGGCCACCAGGCGCGGAGCCACCCAACCCAGCGTGCCATTGACGCTACGAATCCAGCTCAACCTGTTCATCGCTCATCTCCAGGGCTTGCGCCTTAGCTCATCGCACCGCCGACTTGGCGGCGCGCAGCAAACGATCCGATAACTCTCCAGGGCCCAAGGCTCGTGCCAGGGCCAGGCCACCTACCATCAAGGCGATATCGGCCAGGGCCTTGTCGGCGTCCTCCGGGCTGGCCGCCAATTGCGCGACCATCAACTCGATATGCTCATTGAGCACTTCACGAAACGCATCCGGCAGCCGACCGAGCTCGCCGACCGACGCAGGGATCGGGCAGGCGTGTTCGGTGGAGTCACGGTGCTTGCGGGACAGATAGAACGCCGCCACCAGAGCGCGCCGCTCTTCGCCCGTCAGCTCGCCATCCATGTCGGCGATCAGGCCGCGGCGCCGATTGAGCAATTGCTTGAATGCCTCCAGCATCAAGGCATCCTTGCTTTCGAAATGGGCATAAAAACCGCCCACCGTCAGCCCGGCCGCGCCCATCACCTCGCCCACGCTCGGCTCAGCCGGCCCACGCTGGATCAGCGCATCGCTGGCGGCCTTGAGAATGCGCTCACGGGTTTGTGCCTTTTTATCGCTCATCGTCGCCTCCGAATATTACGATTGAAATATTATTCCTATAATAATTTTCCGCAAGCGGAAATTTTGACCGCTGGTCAGAAGACTTTTTCAAGGATAGGGAATTGGCCGAACGCCAGACAAACAAAAGGGCCATTCAAGAATTGAATGACCCTTATAAAATCCCGCAGAGCGGGTAATCGTGGCGTCCCCTAGGGGACTCGAACCCCTGTTACCGCCGTGAAAGGGCGGTGTCCTAGGCCACTAGACGAAGGGGACACAAACCTTCTGACTTGATCAGCGCTGAGAACTGATCGATTCAAGGACGGTGTGGCCAGACCTTGAACCTGTAATTGGTGGAGCTAGACGGGATCGAACCGTCGACCTCTTGCATGCCATGCAAGCGCTCTCCCAGCTGAGCTATAGCCCCAGGTTTTTCGCCTCGCGGCGGAGCGACATCTTGCAACATCGCTTCTGTAAAACTGGCGTCCCCTAGGGGACTCGAACCCCTGTTACCGCCGTGAAAGGGCGGTGTCCTAGGCCACTAGACGAAGGGGACGCAAACCCTTCTGTACAACTGATCAACGCTAAGTGTTGATCGCTTCAAGACCGGTGTGGCCAGGCCTTGAAGTGTAAATTGGTGGAGCTAGACGGGATCGAACCGTCGACCTCTTGCATGCCATGCAAGCGCTCTCCCAGCTGAGCTATAGCCCCTCATCGCTGAGGACGGGGCGAATCTTAAGGGCGTATCGGAGGGCTGTCAAATTTATTTTCAACAAATTTGAAAATTTTTTGCCGGGATAACAATCACTTACCACCTTCCCCAATAAAACTGGGGCCTCGCCTGTTCCGTAGGAGCTGTGTAGGAGCTGACGAGTGCAACGAGGCTGCGATCTTTCCCCCAGCTATTTGAATCTCAAGCGAAAGATCAAAAGATCGCAGCCTCGCTTCGCTCGTCAGCTCCTACACAGCTCCTACAGGCTATTTAGGCGATCGCACCCAGCAGTTTTTCCCACTCCTTGTTTTCCTTCTTCGACACACCACCGAGCAGATCGATGGCCTGGCGCAGGCGGAAACGGGTCAGGTCCGGCCCGAGGATTTCCATCGCATCGAGCACCGACACCGAGCTGGCCTGGCCGGTAATGGCGGCGAACATCAGCGGCATGGCATCGCGCAGTTTCAACTCCAGCGACTCGACCACAGCCTGGATGGTCGCGGTGATGCTGTCCTTCTCCCACTGACGCAGGCTTTCGAGCTTCCACAGGATCAGTTGCATCAACTGGCGCACCTGGTCGCCCGAAAGCTTCTTGGATTCGAACAACTTCGCATCCGGCGTCACGCCACCGGCGAAGAAGAAGCCGGCCAGCGGGGCGATCTGGCTGAAGGTCTCTACCCTGCCCTGCACATGGGGAGCGATCTTCATCATGTACTCTGGGTTCAATGCCCACTTCTGCACACGTGCGGCGAATTCTTCCACCGGCAGGTCCCGCAGCCACTGGCCGTTGAGCCACGACAGCTTCTCGACGTCGAAGATCGGCCCACCCAGGGACACCCGCGACAAATCGAAATGCTCGACCATTTCCTGCAGCGAGAACTTCTCGCGCTCGTCCGGCATCGACCAACCCATGCGCCCCAGGTAGTTGAGCATGGCCTCGGGCATGAAGCCCATGCGCTCGTAGAACGTCACCGAGGTCGGGTTCTTGCGCTTGGACAGCTTGCTCTTGTCCGGGTTACGCAGCAGCGGCATGTAGCACAACTGTGGTTGTTCCCAGCCGAAGTATTCGTAGAGCAGGATCAGTTTCGGCGCCGATGGCAGCCATTCTTCACCGCGCAGCACGTGAGTGATGCCCATCAGGTGATCGTCCACCACGTTCGCCAGGAAGTACGTCGGCAGGCCGTCGGTCTTCATCAGCACTTGCATGTCCATGCGATCCCACGGGATCTCGACATCGCCACGCAGCATGTCCGGCACCACGCAGACGCCTTCGGTGGGCACCTTCATGCGGATCACATGGGGCTCGCCGGCCGCCAGGCGACGGGCGACTTCTTCCTTGGACAGCAGCAGCGCCCGGCCGTCGTAGCGCGGGGTTTCACCACGGGCCATTTGCTCGGCGCGCATCTGGTCCAGCTCTTCGGCGGTGCAGAAACACGGGAACGCATGGCCCATGTCCACCAGTTGCTGGCAATACTGCTGGTAGATGTCACCACGCTCGCTCTGGCGGTACGGACCGTGCGGGCCGCCGACGTCCGGGCCTTCGCTCCAGTCGATCCCCAACCAGCGCAGGGCGTCGAAGATCTGCTGTTCGGACTCGCGGGTCGAACGCAACTGGTCGGTGTCCTCGATCCGCAGGATGAACTCGCCGCCATGCTGCTTGGCAAAGCAATAGTTGAACAAAGCGATGTAGGCGGTGCCGACATGGGGATCGCCAGTGGGCGAAGGCGCGATGCGGGTGCGGACGGTGGTCATGGCATGTCTCGGAAAGAATATAAAAGCGAAGATCGAACAGGGGGCGAATGGTAACAGGCGATGGCGGGCGGGCTCCAGTGAGAGCGGGATTTGTGTCGCCAGACGTCAGACCGAGTCGCCTCATTCGCGAGCAAGCCCGCTCCCACAGTGGAACGCATCCAGCCTGGACGACGCGGTCAACTGTGGGAGCGGGCTTGCTCGCGAAGAGGCCATCGAAGCCACAGCAATACTCAGACAGCCAGCAACCGCTCACGCAACTTGCCAATCTCATCACGCAACTGCGCCGCCGCCTCGAACTCCAGGTCCCGGGCCAGCTGGTACATTTTCTCTTCCAGTTGCCGGATGCGCTTGGTGATCTCGCTCGGCGAGCGCAGTTCGGCCTCGTAACGGGCGCTCTCTTCGGCCGCCTTGGCCATGCCCTTGCGCTTCTTGCTGCGCGAGCCGGGCACGGTGGCGCCTTCCATGATGTCGGCGACGTCCTTGAACACGCCCTTGGGGGTAATGCCGTTGGCCAGGTTGAAGGCAATCTGCTTGTCGCGACGGCGCTCGGTCTCGCCGATGGCCCGCTCCATGGAGCCGGTGATGCGGTCGGCATACAGAATCGCCCGGCCATTGAGGTTACGCGCCGCGCGGCCGATGGTCTGGATCAACGAACGCTCGGAACGCAGGAAGCCTTCCTTGTCGGCGTCGAGAATCGCCACCAGCGACACTTCCGGCATGTCCAGGCCTTCGCGCAGCAGGTTGATGCCCACCAGCACGTCGAAGGTACCCAGGCGCAGGTCGCGGATGATCTCGACCCGCTCCACCGTGTCGATGTCCGAGTGCAGGTAACGCACCCGCACGCCATGGTCGGCCAGGTAGTCGGTAAGGTCTTCGGCCATGCGCTTGGTCAGCGTGGTGACCAGCACCCGCTCTTCCAGTGCCACACGCTTGGTGATTTCCGAGAGCAAGTCATCCACCTGGGTCAGCGCCGGACGCACTTCAATCTGCGGGTCGACCAGCCCGGTCGGCCGCACCAATTGCTCGATGACCCGCCCGGCATGCTCGGCCTCGTAGTTGCCCGGGGTGGCCGAGACAAAAATCGTCTGTGGGCTCACGCTTTCCCATTCGTCGAAGCGCATCGGTCGGTTGTCCAGCGCCGAGGGCAGGCGGAAGCCGTACTCCACCAGGGTTTCCTTGCGCGAACGGTCGCCTTTGTACATGGCGCCGACCTGGGGCACGCTGACGTGGGATTCGTCGATGACCAGCAAGGCATCGGCCGGCAGGTAGTCATACAACGTGGGCGGCGGCGCACCCGCCGGACGGCCCGACAGGTAGCGGGAGTAGTTTTCGATGCCGTTGCAGTAGCCCAGCTCCAGGATCATCTCCAGGTCGAACCGGGTCCGCTGCTCCAGGCGCTGGGCTTCCACCAGTTTGTTGTTCGAACGCAAGTATTCCAGGCGCTCCTGCAACTCGACCTTGATCCCCTCCATGGCGTCCAGCAGGGTTTCCCGGGGCGTCACATAGTGGCTCTTGGGATAGAACGTGAAGCGTGGCAACTTGCGGATCACTTCGCCGGTCAGCGGGTCGAACGCCGAGAGACTCTCCACTTCATCGTCGAACAGCTCGATGCGGATCGCTTCCAGGTCCGATTCCGCCGGGTAGATGTCGATCACATCGCCACGCACCCGGAACGTCGACCGGGCGAAATCCATGTCGTTGCGGGTGTACTGCAAGTCCGCCAGGCGCCGCAGCAAGGCGCGCTGGTCGAGTTTGTCGCCGCGGTCCACGTGCAACACCATCTTCAGGTAGGTTTCCGGGCTGCCCAGGCCGTAGATGCACGACACCGTGGTGACGATGATCGCGTCCTTGCGCTCGAGCAAGGCCTTGGTCGCCGACAGTCGCATCTGTTCGATGTGGTCGTTGATCGAGGCATCCTTCTCGATGAAGGTGTCCGACGACGGCACGTAGGCCTCGGGCTGGTAGTAGTCGTAGTAGGAAACGAAGTACTCCACGGCGTTATTCGGGAAAAACGCCTTGAACTCACCGTACAGCTGCGCCGCCAGGGTCTTGTTCGGCGCCAGTACCAGGGTCGGGCGCTGAATCTGGGCGATCACGTTGGCAATGCTGAAGGTCTTGCCCGAGCCGGTCACACCGAGCAGCGTCTGGTGCGCCAGCCCGGCCTCGATACCCTCGACCATCAGGCGGATGGCTTCCGGCTGATCGCCGGCGGGCTGGAAGCGGGTGACTAGCTGGAATTCAGACATGACATAACCTCTGGATTCACCCCTGTCGGCCAGCCGACAGGAACGAGAAAGACCGAAACGACTGATGTCGCCCGAGGAAAAAACTGGAATGCACACAATGTGGAGGTGAATGCCTTCGCTTTCAAGACGAACGTCCTACACGCCTTGAAGACTTTGACGCGCCGAGAGGACTAACGGTCGAAAAAAATCGTAAAAACTTAGCGTAAAAACCGAATCGCCTGTCGCCGTGCCGGGTGATGGCCTCTATACTAGCTCCCCGTTTGTGCACCGCTCTAGTGCATTCGGCTGGAGCGCCACACGTCCCCTCATTCTCCATTCAGAGCCGCGCACTAATGAGCCTGTTTTCCGCTGTCGAATTGGCACCCCGCGACCCCATCCTGGGCCTCAACGAAGCTTTCAACGCCGACACCCGTACCAATAAGGTCAACCTGGGTGTAGGTGTTTACTGCAATGAAGAGGGGCGTATTCCACTCCTGCGTGCCGTTGTCGAGGCCGAGACGGCTCGCGTGGCTCAGCACGTTTCCCGTGGTTACCTGCCAATCGACGGCATTGCCGCCTACGACCAGGCCGTGCAGACCTTGCTGTTCGGCAAGGATTCGCCGCTGATCGCTTCCGGTCGCGTCATCACCACCCAGGCCGTGGGTGGCACCGGTGCACTGAAGATCGGTGCCGACTTCCTCAAGCAACTGCTGCCTGACGCCGTCGTCGCCATCAGCGACCCAAGCTGGGAAAACCACCGCGCCCTGTTCGAAACCGCCGGCTTCCCGGTGCAGAACTACCGCTACTACGACGCCGCCACCCACGACGTGAACCGCAGCGGCCTGCTGGAAGACCTCAACGCCCTGCCCGACCGCTCGATCGTTGTGCTGCACGCCTGCTGCCACAACCCGACCGGCGTGGACCTGAGCCCGGAAGATTGGAAAAACGTGCTGGCCGTGGTCAAGGCCAAGAACCACGTTCCGTTCCTGGACATGGCTTACCAGGGCTTCGGCACCGGTATCGACGAAGACGCGGCGGCCGTGCGCCTGTTCGCCGAGTCGGGCTTGACCTTCTTTGCCTCCAGCTCGTTCTCCAAGTCGTTCTCGCTGTACGGCGAGCGCGTCGGCGCCCTGTCGATCGTCAGCGAATCGAAAGAAGAAAGTGCCCGCGTGCTGTCCCAGGTCAAGCGCGTGATCCGCACCAACTACTCCAACCCGCCGACCCACGGCGCCAGCATCGTCGCCGCCGTGCTCAACAGCCCGGAGCTGCGGGCCCAGTGGGAAGCCGAACTGGCCGAAATGCGCCTGCGCATTCGCGGCATGCGCGTCCAGATGGTGGACATGCTGGCCAAGGCCGCCCCGCACCACGACTTCAGCTTCGTCGCACGCCAGAGCGGGATGTTCTCCTACTCCGGCCTGACCGTTGAACAAGTGACGCGCCTGCGCACCGAGTTCGGCATCTATGCCCTGGACACCGGCCGCATCTGCGTGGCCGCGCTGAACCAGAACAACATCGATGCGGTGACCAAGGCCATCGTTCAGGTGATCTGAAGCTTTCACGCTGGATGAAAAACGGGAAGCCATTGGCTTCCCGTTTTTTTTGAGTGTGTCGATCAGGTCGGGTAGACCCCCAACCTGTGGCGAGGGGATTTATCCCCGCTGGGCTGCGAAGCAGCCCTGAAATCAGCAACCCGGTTTGACAGGCTCATTAACTTCGACCACTTGGGGCTGCTACGCAGCCCAACGGGGATAAATCCCCTCGCCACAAAAGCAAGGCCACAAAAGCACCAGGCACAACACTTTTCGGTGAGGCTACAACTCCGTCGCCCGCTGGCTCGCCGCATCGTCATAAATGACATACAACGACTCGGCCACCTGGCTCTTGATCGCCTTGGTGCTTTCCAGCCCCAGGACAAAGCCCTCGGCCTTGCCGCCGGCGCGGTTCAGTTCTTCGGCGGTGCTGGCCTGGGTGATGGCGTCGTACAGTTTCTCGGCATGAGGCCCCACGCCCTTGGGCAAGCTGATCTGGGCGGTACTCACAAGAGCACCTCGGCGCGGCGGGCAGTGTGAAGGGGTAACAGGTGGTTCATGGCGCGTACCTTAATGTCGGCGAATGGCCGGCAGCGCGTCCTGCCACTTCCGGATGACCATGGTAGTCCTCTCCTGCCCTGGCGGTAACTGCCAATCGTTGATTGACCGTCAAAGGGCACCAGGAATGCGCCGTCCGGCAATGGACGCTTGACTTCTCTTTTCCAATCAGTAACATACGCGCCATTCCGCGATAGCTCAGTTGGTAGAGCAAGTGACTGTTAATCACTGGGTCCCTGGTTCGAGTCCAGGTCGTGGAGCCAGACAAAGGGTCCAGAGAAAGCTTTCAAAATCTCTGCCCCCCCCCCCGAAAAACCCGCCTCCAGGCGGGTTTTTTCGTTTTAGCGCTGCCGATATACAGGATGGCGACGACACAGCGCCACCACGTGTTCGCGTACATGATGCGCAACCTGCTCGCTGCCGCCGGATTCCAGCGCGTCCAGCACGTCACACAGCCAACCTGCCAGTTGCTCGCACTCTGGCACTCCAAACCCGCGAGTGGTCACGGCCGGGGTGCCGATGCGCAGCCCTGAGGTTACGAACGGCGAACGAGGATCGTTGGGCACCGAGTTTTTGTTGGCCGTGATGTAGGCATTACTCAGGGCGGCATCGGCGTCCTTGCCGGTGTAAGGCTTGTCGGACAGGTCGATCAACATCATGTGGTTATCGGTCCCCCCGGAGACAATCCTGTAACCACGCTGCTGCAGCACCGCAGCCATGGCCCGGGCATTGATCACGATCTGCTGCTGATAGGTCTTGAACCCTGGCGCCAGCGCCTCCTTGAAGGCACACCGCCTTGGCGGCGATCTGGTGCATCAACGGACCGCCCTGGACACCAGGGAATACCGCCGAGTCGAGCTTCTTGTAAAACGTATCGTCCTGCCCCTTGGACAGGATCAGGCCGCCACGTGGACCACGCAGGGTCTTGTGGGTGGTGGTGGTGACCACGTCGGCGTAAGGCAGTGGATTAGGGTACAGACCCGCGGCGACCAGACCGGCAACGTGGGCCATGTCAACGAACAGCAGGGCACCGACCTTGTCGGCGATCTGGCGGAAACGTGGGAAGTCCAGGGTCTTGGAGTAAGCGGAGAAACCGGCAACGATCATCTTCGGCTTGTGCTCGACCGCCAGGCGCTCGACTTCGTCGTAGTCGATCAGGCCGGTGGTGGTGTCGATGCCGTATTGCACCGCGTTGTAGAGCTTGCCCGAGGACGACACCTTGGCACCGTGGGTCAGGTGACCGCCGTGGGCCAGGCTCATACCCAGGATGGTGTCGCCGGCCTGCAACAAGGCCAGGTACACGGCGCTGTTGGCCGAAGAGCCGGAGTGCGGCTGGACGTTGGCGTAATCGGCACCGAACAACTGCTTGGCGCGCTCGATGGCCAAGGCTTCGACTTTGTCGACGTGCTCGCAGCCACCGTAGTAGCGCTTGCCTGGATAACCTTCGGCGTACTTGTTGGTGAATACCGCTGCCCTGGGCCTCCATCACGCGCTTGCTGGTGTAGTTCTCTGACGCGATCAGCTCGATGTGATCTTCCTGGCGTTGCTCTTCGGCATTCATCGCCGCCAGCAGTGCATCATCGTAGCCTTGGATTTGGTCTTGCTTGCTGAACATCGCGTCTCTCCCAGCGGCGGCGGTGCGCCTTTCGTCTCGGTGAGGCACGGACCATTCGGTCGTGCCCTTTGGATGCGATGGTATGGCTGGCGCAGGCATGTCAAATGCCTATGGACGCCACGCAAAGGTGCGTTTACGACATGGGACCAAAGAGTCGGAGAGCAAGGCCTGCGCGATAGCACTGTGGGAACTGAGATTTGTGGGAGCAAAGCTTGCTCGCGATCCAGGCGCCTCGGTCCACGGGAGACCGCGGCGTTTTCATCGCGGGCAAGCCTTGCTCCCACAGGCCTTGCTCCCACAGGTATTGTTCCCACAGCTTGACTCCAAAAATGCTGCTCCCACAGGGCTATGCGGCGATATGGCGAACTGCGAGCAAGACCAGGAAATGCGCGGGATACAGCGCATACGCCCAGCGCCGCATCGCCGGTGGATGAAAACGACCCGCCTGTCGCAAAAGCATCAGCCCAAGCCATGGCGCGATCAGGCAAGCCACCAACCCGCCGATCGCCACTGGCTCCCCCAGCCACGCCGCGCCATACAGCACCCGCCATTGATTAGCCGCCACGCAGACCAATCCCGGCAACAAGGCCATGTACAAGGGACGCTTGAATACCAGCAACATCGCCAGCGGCAGCAGCACACCAAAGAACCCGAACATCAGTTGCGATGAAAACAGCGCCGCCAACAACAACGCCACCGCGGCCAGGCATCGCGCCCCCAGGGTGGGCGTCTGCCAACAGCGCGCCACCAACAAGCCCAGCATCAGGGTTGGCATCACATTCAGGGTGGCGGGGACGGGAATGAACAAGCGGTAGGGGATTTCGCTGACGGTACTGAATAGCAGCAGCCAACCCAGGTAACGCGTGGGGGCGGTGCTGGCGTCGTTGCGCGACAGGTTCGCCGCCATCGCCAGGCAGAACCAGGGGAAGGCCAACCGTCCCGGCACGTACAGCCAATCGACGGAGAAACCGACATATCGCAGATGATCGAGCACCATCGCCAACAGAGCCAGCCACTTGAGCAAGTCCAGGGCGCCGTCACGCCGGTTCATGTGTGAAACAGCTCGATGACTTTGATACTTTCCGACAGAAACATCCGGTGTGTTCCCCCACTAATCTTGGGTAAAGTGCGCACCAACATAGATCACGGCGTTGCACACTCAAGCGCGCCGAACCATGATCGACCACGGCGCTGTGGACCCAAACACGCCGAACCATGGAACGCCCCACCCGGGCATTCCGCCAGGGATCTTCTTTATCCAGGACTCTCTATTCAAGGAGCAAGGCCATGACCGACAAGAGTCAACAGTTTGCCAGCGACAACTATTCCGGCATTTGCCCCGAAGCCTGGGCGGCCATGGAAGAAGCCAACCAGGGTCACCAACGCGCCTACGGCGACGACGAGTGGACCCACCGCGCGGCGGACGATTTCCGGGCCTTGTTCGAAACCGACTGCGAAGTGTTCTTCGCGTTCAACGGCACGGCGGCCAACTCGTTGGCGTTGTCCTCACTGTGCCAGAGTTACCACAGCGTGATCTGCTCGGAAACCGCCCACGTCGAAACCGACGAATGCGGCGCACCGGAGTTCTTTTCCAACGGTTCCAAGCTGCTGGTGGCGCGCACTGAAAACGGCAAGCTGACCCCCGAGTCGATCCGTGAGATCGCCCTCAAGCGCCAGGACATCCACTACCCCAAGCCCCGGGTCGTGACCCTGACCCAAGCCACGGAAGTCGGCAGCGTCTACACCCCGGAAGAAATCCGCGCCATCAGCGTCACCTGCAAGGAACTGGGGCTGAACCTGCACATGGACGGCGCGCGTTTTTCCAACGCCTGCGCCTTCCTCGGCTGCTCCCCGGCCGACCTGACCTGGAAGGCCGGCGTGGACGTGTTGTGCTTCGGCGGCACGAAAAACGGCATGGCAGTGGGTGAAGCGATCCTGTTCTTCAACCATGACCTGGCCGAAGACTTCGACTATCGCTGCAAACAGGCCGGGCAACTGGCCTCGAAGATGCGCTTCCTCTCCGCGCCCTGGGTCGGTTTGCTGCAAAACCAGGCCTGGCTCAAGCACGCCCGCCACGCCAACCACTGCGCCCAATTGCTGGCAGAGCTGGTCAGCGACATTCCCGACGTGGAACTGATGTTCCCGGTCCAGGCCAACGGCGTGTTCCTGCAACTCTCGGAACCGGCCATCGCCGCGCTGACCGCCAAGGGCTGGCGTTTCTACACCTTCATCGGCAAAGGCGGCGCACGCTTCATGTGCTCGTGGGATACCGAAGAAGCGCGAGTGCGGGAATTGGCGGCGGATATTCGGGAAGTGATGGCGAGCTAGGAAAGCCGCCCCGGCCTGTCATGCCCGCCGTGGTGAAAGAGGCTTACTGTGGGAGCAAAGCTTGCTCGCGATGCAGACGGCTCGGTCCATGGGAGACCCCGTCGCTTTCATCGCGGGCAAGCCTTGCTCCCACAGGCTTTGCTCCCACAGCAAGCTTTGCTCCCACAGGCCTTGATCCCACAGGGGGCGGCTCACCGCCACTAGGATGGGCAGATCAGAAATCGATCCGCACATCCCCCTTCGGCACGCTGCAGCACGACAGGATATACCCCTCGGCCTCGTCGTCCTCGGTGATCCCGCCGTTGTGGTCCATTTCCACTTCCCCACCCAGCTTCAGCACCTTGCAGGTGCCGCAGATGCCCATGCCGCAGGCCTTGGGGATCATCATGCCGAGCTTGGCAGCCGCGGCGTGCACGGTTTCGCCCGGCCCCACGCGAATGCTCTTGCCCGAGGAGGTGAACTCCACCAGGTGCAGGTCCGCTGCGTCGACTTGCGGGGCGTCGGCCGCTTGTTCGGCCTGTTCCACGGCGTCGGCGCGGGCTTCCGGTGGCGTGGCGCCGAAGGATTCCTCGTGGTAACGCTTCATGTCGTAGCCGGCCGCTTCCAGCAGGCGCTTGACCGCGGTCATGTACGGGGTCGGGCCGCAGCAAAACACCTCGCGCTCGAGGAAGTCGGGCACCATCAATTCCAGCATCTTGTGGTTCAGATAACCGCGATAGCCGGCCCAGGGCTCGCCCAGGCCGTGTTTTTCGCAGATCAGGTGCAAGCTGAAGTTGTCGATCCGCGACGCCATGTGCTCCAGCTCGCGGTGGTAGATGATGTCCTTGGGCGAGCGGGCGCTGTGGATAAAGGTCATGTCGACATTGGCGTTGGTGTCGTAGAACCAGCGCGCCATGGACATGCACGGCGTGATCCCCACGCCACCGCTCAGGTACAGGACTTTCGGGCTCGGGAAATCGATGGCGTTGAACAACCCCACCGGCCCGTGCACCGCCAGCTCCTGGCCTTCATGCAGGGTGTCGTGCAGCCAGTTGGAAACCTTGCCCCCCGGCACGCGCTTGATGGTCACCGAGAAACTGTAGGGCACCGACGGCGAGCTGGAGATGGTGTAGGAGCGCATGATCGGCTGGCCTTCGATTTCCAGCTCCAGGGTGACGAACTGCCCAGGCTTGAAAAAGAACAGGATCGGCTGGTCAGCCATGAAGCAGAAGGTGCGCACATCCCAGGTTTCCTGGATGACTTTGACGCAACGTACGATATGTCGGCCATTGGCCCAGGTCTGGGTCGTGACCGGGTTCAGGAAGTTATTGGACATGCTGATCTCCACGGCCGACTGTCGGCCTTCATGAGGGCGATTGTGCGCAGGCGCCTGGGTGACCATTTACCTATCTGCGACATTCACATACTTATCGCGACCAGCCCCCAACTACCGGGGCTAGCGCGTCGGGAACAGATTGGGCCATGTCGCCCATGGATAAGGTTGCGCCCCTGCGCGGCCCCACACTCGCCCCAACAGATAAACAAAGTTTTCTGCCTTGCGTAGCACAACCGATTAGTCATTTTCACCGGCTCCGCTTAGAGGGCCACGAGGATAAAACGATGGACACCACCACCCTGAGCCTGGGCGATCCGCTGGAACCCGCACGCAAGGCCACCGCGCAAATGCTGCAAGAGCGCGAGCGCACCTTTTCGCTGCCGCAGCCGTTCTACTCCGATGAGCGCCTGTTTGATATCGATATGCAGGAAATCTTCCAGAAAGAATGGTTGATCGCCGGCATGACCTGCGAGATCCCGGCCAAGGGCAATTACCTGACCCTGCAAGTCGGCAAGAACCCGATCATCGTGATTCGCGGTGCCGAGGGCGTGGTGCACGCGTTCCATAACGTCTGCCGCCACCGTGGTTCGCGGCTGTGCACCAGCGACAAGGGCAAGGTCGCCAAACTGGTCTGCCACTACCACCAGTGGACCTACGAGCTGGACGGTCGCCTGTTGTTCGCCGGCACCGAGATGGGCGCCGACTTCGACATGAAGCAGTACGGCCTCAAGCCTGTGAACGTGAAGACCGCGGGTGGCTACATCTTCATCAGCCTGGCCGAGAACCCGCCGGCCATCGATGACTTCCTGTCGACGCTGAACCATTACATGGAACCGTACGACATGGAGAATACCAAGGTGGCGGTGCAAACCACCTTGATGGAAAAGGCCAACTGGAAACTGGTACTGGAAAACAACCGCGAGTGCTACCACTGCAACGCCTCGCACCCTGAACTGCTCAAGACCCTGCTGGAATGGGACGACGTCACCGACCCGCGGGCCGACCAGGCCTTCAAGGACCACGTGGCTGCCTCCGCCGCCGCCTGGGATGCCGAGAAGATCCCTTACGCCCACGCCAGTTTCGGCCTGCGCAACCGCATCGTACGCATGCCGCTGCTCAAGGGCACCGTGTCGATGACCATGGACGGCAAGCAAGGCTGCGCCAAGCTGATGGGCCGCATCAAAAATCCGGACCTGGGCTCGATGCGTATCCTGCACCTGCCGCACTCGTGGAACCACTGCATGGGCGACCACATCATCGTGTTCACCGTGTGGCCGATCAGCGCCCAGGAAACCATGGTCACCACCAAGTGGCTGGTGCACAAGGACGCGGTCGAAGGCGTGGACTACGACGTGGCGCGCATGCGCGAAGTCTGGGACGCCACCAACGACCAGGACCGTCGCCTGGCCGAAGAAAACCAGCGCGGCATCAACTCCACCGCCTACCAGCCAGGCCCGTACTCCAAGACCTATGAGTTCGGCGTGGTGAACTTCGTCGACTGGTACAGCGAGCGCATGCTCAACAACCTGGGGGCCGAGCCGGCGCCTTACCTCAAGGGCGTTCCGGTCCAGGGCTAAAATCCAAAGCTTCGGTTGATGATCGTCCCCACGCTCTGCGTGGGGATGCAGCCCGGGACGCTCTGCGTCCCAAAAGCCGAACGCGGAGCGTCCGTAGAGGCATTCCCACGCGGAGCGTGGGAACGATCTTCACGATCTTCAGTGGGAAGACCACCGCACACTGCCATCCTCCCCATAAAACGTCTCGACAATCTCCTCCCCCTTCAGCCGCACCTTCACATACCCGTTCAACACCCGCAGCGGATACGCCTCGTCACCCGCCAATTGGGTCTCCGACCACAATACCCCGGCATGCCCGTTCAATTCGCTGGTGGTGCCATAGGGGATCGCCCCGTGCCCGGCGCAGCGCGCATGCAATCCGCCTTGCGGTGCGTAGCAGATGCCGTTGTGCAAATGCCCCCAGTACCAGTAGTCCGGTTCACGCCCCAAGGCATCGCACACCGGTTGGTAAAGCGCCGTCTTGTTGTGCCCGGAAATATCAAAACCCTGGTGATGACTGAGCACCATGAGTTTCTTGCGCTTGGGCAGGGTTTTCATCCACTCGATCTGCTGGGTGTTGAGGGTGCCGTCCATGTACAGGTTCATGGCGTCCGAGGCGTAGGCGCTGTCGAGGCCAACCACCAGCCAGTCGTCGTTGTACAAGGCAAAGTAACTGGTGCCCTGCTGCACCGGGAAACGCTTGGACAATTCCTTGAAATAGCCGTGGGCACCGCTGTACATCTCGTGGTTGGAATTGAGGGTGAACGCGCCATGCTTGCCCTGGGGCCAGCCGACCATGTCGACGTCTTCCTGGGAATGGGTGCCGGCGTAATACACGTCGCCCAGATGGATGGTGAAATCGGCCAGGGCCAGTTGCATCTGGTTGGCCACCGCCACCGCCGGGGCATGACTGTCGAACGGCCCGGTGCCCCAGTCGCCAGCGATGGCCAGCACCACGTCGCTGTCCATTTTCACCAGCGCCGGGTTGGTGGCGAACGGCGCGTGGTGGCGCAGGTTCTCGATCCACTTGAGCAGCGCCTCGCTCCACAACAGATCCAGCAGTTCCCATTTGCGGCAGCCGAGCAAGGTGCCGTCCTTGAGTACCCGGGTCGGCAACTCGTCCACGCTTTGCGGCAAGGGCGTGGCGTTGCCGATTTTGAGGATCGACAAACCGTGGGACAACTCCCACGGCACGGCCGGCTCGTCGTCCGGCAGGTCGCCATGCTCGATGACATGCTGGGCCTGGTCGTGGCCTCGCTGCAGCAGCTTGACGATGGCCTGGAACTCCTCGGGCTCGAGGTCGTTGACCAGTTTTTTCCAGGACATCTCCAGCCGCGTGACCAACCCATGCAGGCGGACCTTGACCTTGTCGAACTCATGTTCCCAATGGTGCAGTAATGACATGTGAACGCTCCTTCGCAATGCCCTGGGCTACAGGGTCTTCATGAATTCGATCAGGGCCCGTTTATCGACGTCCGACAGCTGCGTGCCATACAGGTGGCCACCGTTGTGGTTGCCTTCCAGGCGGGTGTCGTATTTGAAATCCGCCGACGCCTTCATCTGCGCGCCGCGGGTGATGAAGCCGACCTTCTCCTGGTCGTAGATGTCGGAGCCGGTGTAGAACACTTGCGGACGTTGCTCCGGCGGTTGCAGCAAATCCCACAGGGTCGGCACCGAACCGTTGTGCAGGTACGGCGCGCGCAGCCAGATACCGTCGGTGGGCGTGTTGCTGTAGCTCTGGGTCTTGCGGTAGGCGCCAAAGTCGAACGGCGGTTTCTTGAAGCCGTGGAACGCCGTCACCAGGCCGGTGGTGAAGGAATTCAAGCGATGGGGATCGGTGCCCAACTGGTCGATGTTGGTGGTGACCTGACCGGTGTCGCTGCGGCCAAAATCGTGGCAGCTGGCGCAGTTTTTCTCCCAGATCGGTTTGCCTTGGGCGACTTTCGCCTGGTCCAGGGCGAACGGCCAGGCCGGCGCCTTGTGGCCCAGCAGCCAGTTCGTGACGCGATTGAAACTCGGCGGCAGCACCGATTGCGGCGTCGCGCCCACGGCCATGGCCGCTGCGTAGTTGCGTTCGTGGATCTTGTTGTTATTGCCGTCCCAATGCAGGTACATGGACTCGCGCGGTTTCTGGTTCCAGACCTGCGGCAGATCCACGGTGCCGATGGTGGAGTCATCCGGGAAGCCGAACACCACCATTTTGGTCGGGTTGAAGGTGTCGGTCCGCCCTGGCCCCTGGGCCGGACGCAGCTTCTGCCAGGCATACGCCTGCTTCTGTTTGAGCAGCGCACTCTTGGCCATCGGAATGATCAGGTAACGGTTGTACAGCTTCTCGAAAAAACCCAGTTGGAACTTGCCATTGATCGCCGCCATCACCGCCTGGGGGGTGAATTTCGGGTCGCTGGCGCACTCGTAGGCGAACCACTGGAAGGCCTGCAGTTGCAGGGTATTGGCCGGCGCGCTAGCGACCGGAACCGCTACGTCACTGGCATTGGCCCGATAGGAGCCGGTGTGACACAGGGCACAGTTGGGTTCCACCGTGGGGTAACCGAGCTGCCGCTTGGCCATGCCAATGGGCAGGTCTTTGCCGTTTTCATAGAGAAAACCGAACACCTCGTAGCCACCCGGCTTGGGCAGTTTTTCCGGGCACATCTGCGGCAGCACGGCGAACAGGTAGTAGGGAATCCGCGCCTCGATGCCCAGGCCGATGGCGGCGTATTTGTAATGGTCTTCGTCGGAGGCGAAGTCCGGTTGCGGGACTTCCCGGATCATCTGGTACCAGGTCTGGTAGCCGATGAAGCCCAGCACCAGCAGCACCACCAGCGTGCCGACCTTGAAACCGTGGCTCTGCCAGCGCAGCGCCCAACCGGCGCGCCATTCCCGCCAACCGGCGCAGAGCAAGGCCAGCGGACGATTGGCCACCGGGCTGCCCAGGTACAGCAGCACGCCCAGGATCAGGAACATGCTCAGGTCGCCCATCAGCATCGGCACGAACAGCTGGCCCTGGTTGTTGGTGTTGATCAGGTAGATCCAGAACACCACCGCCACCAGCCGCGACAGCACGCACAACCACGAATGCACCACGAAACGCGGCGCGTTGAACCCCGAGGGCATGTAGAACAGGCTGATCCCCACCAGCAACATGCCGGCGTTCTCCAGCCAGGGATCGGACAATACGGGGGGCAGGCCGATCATGGACGTCAGCAACGCCGGCGCGAACAGCGCCGGGATCGCGAAGAACATGTTCATGACAATCCCGACCCAGATGATGCGTTGGAACCAGCGGATGTAAGTGTTCATGGCATTTCCCTTGATCGTTCCCACGCTCTGCGTGGGCATGCATCCCGTGACGCTCTGCGTCACAACAGCGGACGCAGAGCGTCCATGGCGGCATTCCCACGCGGAGCGTGGGAACGATCAGCTAGCCCAACGCCGTCTTCTCCAGGTGTTCAAGGATGATCGGATACACATCCACCACCGCATCCTTGCCGAACATGCAGTCGATGTGGCCGTACCCCGGCACTTCGTGGCGGCTGAACAACTGCGGGCCGTGCATCTCGCACAGTCGCTCATAGGTCTTGAGGGTGCTTTGTGGCAGGTAGCACTGGTTGTCGGCGCCGCTGATGAAGCAGATCGGCAACTTCAACCGATCGAAATGCGGCATGTAGACGTCGTTGCCCTTGAAGTCCACCAGGTGCCCCTTGCGCACGATCAGCGCCAGGTGCTCGAAGGTCTGGATGTTCGACTCGCCGAACAACTCATGCAGGTTGTCGTGCAGGGTTTCGTTGAGGGTGTCGTGGCGGTACAGCGACGCATACATGAACGTGATGCGATGGCAGACCGGGTTGGTGCAATAGCCCTGGGCCTCGATCCGGGCATAGCCGTTAAGGGCCTTGTCGTAGAGTTTGTTGAACCAGCTTTCCTTGGTGTCGGCGTAGGCCGTGAGGGACTTGATGCCAATGGCATCGAGCATCCCCGGCAAGTGCAAACCGGCCTTCAGCCCAGTAGCAGTGGCAACCACCGTGTCAGCGGCGATCTGCGAGCAGACCACCGAACGCACGCCCTGCAAGCCCGC
This sequence comes from Pseudomonas sp. CFII68, assembly GCF_000416195.1. Classification (NCBI taxonomy): domain Bacteria; kingdom Pseudomonadati; phylum Pseudomonadota; class Gammaproteobacteria; order Pseudomonadales; family Pseudomonadaceae; genus Pseudomonas; species Pseudomonas sp. CFII68. Next base: position 64,913 of record NZ_ATLN01000120.1, on the reverse strand, counting down.
CAGCATCGACATGAAGAACGTCGTCGCGCCGTAGCAATGCACCACGCACTGCACGTCACGGGCCAGGGTCGCTTGCTGGATCTGCTCGATGGCGGCCTTGAAATCGTACTGGGCCACCTGGTCGCCGTTCCATTCATTTTTGCTGGCCGGCAGCAGGATGCTCACCCGCAGATCCAACAGCCAGACGTCATATTCGTGCTTGCAGAGGTATTCCAGCAGGTTGGTGTGAATGGTGTCAGTGGAGAAAATATTCGAGCCCACGCCCAGGCCATGGACCAACATCACCGGGCCTTTGGTGCCGGCCTGGTAACGGGTCAGGCGCAACTCGACGTTGTCTTCGGTCTGGAAGAAATGCACGGCCGGCGCCGGTGCATCCAGTGGCCGTTTCAACCGGGGCGGTGCGTCCGGGTTGAAGTAGACATCGCCGGCGAAGACACCGCCGTAGCTCTCCCACAAGATACCGGCAAAGAACTTGCCGAACCGCGCCAGCGCCTCCACGCGCTCACGCTCGTTGCGGGCGTTGAGCACTTTCATGGTGGTCATCTGCTTGGCGAAGTCCGCCGGCAGGATGTGCATCACCCCGGAGCCGATCACCGCGCCGGTCTTGTCCGGCCCGCGATAGAGGGTGACGTACAGGGTGCTGGTGTCAGGCCAGATGTTCAGCACACCGTTGTCCTCGGGCACGGTCTTGAAGGCGCTGAAGTAATAGTCGCTGCCGTCTTCGGCGGTCAGCTTCATGTCGTAGTTCATGTGCCGCACGCCAACCTGTTCCTGGTACTGCTCGAACAGGTTGAACACCCCATTGCTGGCGACCAGCGGCTGCGGCGAGAGCAGCGGTGCATCGAGGGTGCCCACCAGGGTTGCCGCATGTTCCGGCTCCTTGATCAGCCGGTTGAGGTCGGCGGCGGTGATGGTCAGCGTGAACTCGATGGGCGAGTTGTCAGCCTTGCCCCGCTTGGCCGCCGCTTCGTACAGGCTGAGGTCGGTGCCCTGGGGTTGGGTGAAGGCTGTGGAAAAGTAGCCCTTCATGGTTTCGGTGAACTGCACGCCGAGGGTCGGCGCCGCCACGGCTTTGCGCGGGGCGGAGGGCAGCGTGTAGTCGATGATCCAGCCGCGGTCGGCCGCCAGCAGCCCCATGTTGCGCTCGCTCACCGCCGAGATGGTCAGCAGCGGGTTGACCGCCAGCGACGTCGGGATCACCGCGCCGTCGGTCACGTACAGGCCCGGGTAGACATCGGTGCCGCTGGCGCCACTGAACACCTGGCCCTTGTGATTGACCACGCCTTGGGTCGCGTCCTCGCCCATCACGCAACCGCCCAGGGGATGGACCGAGACGATGCTGTGCTTGAGCAACTTGGTCCAGATCGGGTTCTCGACCCAGATCCCGCCCAAGGCCTTGGTACTCTGGTGCAGCCGCTCGTTGCCGAGGGTGACGTTCTCCTGTTCGCCGACGCCGGGCCAGTCGATGCGCAACTGATCCTTGCTGTCGAGCAGCATGCGCCCCTTGGCGTTGTCATGGCTCATGATCAGGTAGGTCTGCATGTTGTGCAGCGCGCCGTGATACGGCCCGCGCAGGAAGCTCTCGGCTTCGCGCCCCTTGTACTTGAGGCTGGCGCCGAAGCCGGTGTCGGTGGGTACGCCAATCATCCCGGCGAACGCCGCCATGCTTGGCACCATGGCCTGGCCGAGGGCGCCGGGAATCGAACCCTCCTCGATGACCATGCGGCTGCGCCAGTCGCCCTCGGTGCGCATGTCGATGATCGAGGTGATGCACGGCCCCACCGGTTCCAGTTCCTTGGCCGAATGGGCGCCGAAGCCGATGCCGTTGATGACCTGGTCACAGTTGTGGCCGAAGCCGAGGATGTCACCGTTGCCGCTCATGTGCTCGCCCAATTGGCTGGACATCGACAGGCCCTTGTCCCGCGAGCGCAACATGATTTCGGTGGAGCCCAGGGTGCCGGCAGACACCACCACGATGTCGGCGCGCACGAACAGGGTCGGCGCGGAGAACATTTCGCGGCCGCTGTCCAGGTATTGGAAGTGCACGATCCAGCCATCGCCGTCGCGCTCCAGGTGCCGCACCTCGGCCTGGCAGAAAATTTCCGCGCCGTGGTTCCAGGCATCCGGCAGGTAGTTCATCAGCGTGGTGTTCTTGGCCTTGTTGTTACAGCCCGAGACGCAATCGCCACAACCATTGCACGGCAGCTGTTCGACGCCGACGTGGTTGAGGTTGTTGGGCAGCTTGTCGAACGTCACGTTGATCGGTGGTTTGTAGAAATGCGCGCCTTGCTTGAGGTAATCGGCGGACTTCTTGTGCGCGTCGAGCTTGGGCAGGTTCGGTTCCGACGCGGGGTAAGGATTGGGCTTGAGCATCTCCCGGGCCCGGGCGTAGCCGTCCTTGAGCAGCGTGTCCTGGTGCTCACGGACTGCCTGGGGCCAGCGCGGGTCCTCGAACACGCCAGGCTCCGGCTCCAGCGCAACGTTGGCATTGATCAGCGACGTGCCGCCCAGGCCACAACCGACCACCACGTTCTGCTGGGCGTTGACGTGCAAGTCGAACAACCCGGTGCGCGAACCGATGTGGCCATCCGGGTCGTGGACTTGCAGTTCCTCGGTGGCTGCGAGCAGGGTATTGGGGTATTCGCCGGGCTGGATCTCCCGGCCACGCTCCAGCAGGCACACCTTGCGCCCGGCCCGGGACAGACGCGAGGCAGCAATGCCGCCCCCGTAGCCCGAACCGATGACGATCACGTCGTAGTGCTCCTGGATATCACTGATGGGGGTCGAGATCCGTGTCATGTTCAAGTCCTCTCAGGCAGAAGGGGCAACTCTGCGGTTGCCTGCAAATCGACAGGCGCACGAACGCCTGGCCACCGTCCCTTGCAGGGTCCGGCGACAGTCAGCGGTGCTACAGGGGAAAACCCGGGCGCTATAGACGCGCACGCTGATTGACGGCGCGACGATGAATGCGTTTATGCAACGAGGTGGGAGGTGTCGGGACGCAGGTCACCGATGATTGCGGGTGTGAGCGGGGTTCCTTGCTATCCATCATGTGTTCTCCCTGAACCTGATGTGGATAAAGTGGCGATGTCCTTGTGCCATGGAGTGAAGACAGCCCACAGACCCTCGTCAAGGGTGTGACTTAGAACTGTATGAAATTTGATCTATCGCCATTTGCGCTATGCCCGCTGTGGCTTGCAGCGTTTGGCGAACAAGTTATCCACATGACCACCCACAGCAAATGGGGACAAGTACGTGTATGCCCGGCATTTTTCCACCGGCAAAGTGAATAAAAACCGTGACTTATGAACAATGACGGTTTTACCGGCCTATCGGTTGTTTTTTGATCAAACCCCTGTAAGCCATGCCTGGCAAGGCGTGTGGCGGTAAGCGAACACCTTATCCACAGAAGCACCAACAGTGTTTGGGGGTAAATTTGACGATTCTGTGGAAAACCCTTTGGACGGCTTGTAAATCGAGGTTTTCCTGATAAAAAAAGGCTATTTGATCAGTTTATGATCAACTCGCTGAACGCCCCGGTTCGTATGGGTTGCAGCGTAGAGCGAACATCTTATCCACAGAAGCGCCAACAGAGATTGGGGGCAAGTTTTGGCTGGAGCGAATAACTACTCACAGGCAAAAGCCAATAAAAACCGTGAGTTAGACTGATTGTTTTTTGAACGCAGGGCTGGAGGGCCTGATTTGCATGGGGTGCAGAGAGGGGCGAACAGGTTATCCACAGAAGCGCGCACAGGGATTGTGGGTAACCCACCATGCCCATTCTTTGTGGGAGCTAGCCCTGTGGGAGCAAAGCTTGCTCCCACAGGGGGTTAGGGGGTACTTGAGGTCAGCGAACCACTCCTTCCTCCACCAACAGCTTGAGAATCGCCTCGGCCCCCGCCTCCGGGCTCACGCCCTTGAGCACCTGCCCGCCTCCACCACTGGCCTTGGCCGTGGCAGCTTTCATGCGGTCGGCGCCGCTCTTGGCCTTGATCACTTTCAAGCGTTTGGGCCGTGGCTTGGCCGGTTGCAGGGTTGCCACCGCCAGCAAGGTGTCGTCGATCACTTCGACCTCCTCGGTATGCAATGCCCCCCGCCGGGCCGGGCCGTAGGCGCTTTGCCGAGGCTTTGGCGCAGCGCTATCCACAGTGGCCAGGAACGGCAGGCGCACTTTGAGACGTCGCCGTTGGCCGCGAGGCAAGGCTTGCAGCACCAGGGCCACACCCTTGTCGATGGACTCGACCTGGGCCAACCCCACCACCAGCGGCCAACCGAGACTCTCGGCCAGCAGGAACGGCAGCATGCCCGAGCCTTCACCGGTTTCCGCCTGGCTGCCGGTGAGCACCACTTGGGCACCGGCATCACGCAGGTAATCGGTCAGGGCCGGTAGGGCGTCGGCGCCGACGGGGTTTTCCAGCACGTGCAATTCATCCAGGCCCATGCCCAGATAGGCGCGCAGGGCCGGTTCGGCCACGTCGCCAGCGTGCAGCACTTGCAGGTCGCTGCCGGCCAGTTGCAAGCCCAGCTCCACGGCCCGGGCGTCCTGTTCGGCGCGCCGAGGCCGACCGGAAGTGGGGTGGGCGCCGATGGACACGAGGCTGATCACTTGGGTACTCATCAACTTATCCTTCTTAAGCCGCATCGCGCTTGGCTTCGTTGCGGTAAGCCTCTACCGCCGCGATCAAGGCCTGGAGAATCGCCGCGCTGTCACCGATCACCGACAGGTCCGCCCGTTTGATCATGTCGCAACCCGGATCGAGGTTGATCGCCACCACCTTGTCGCAGGCGCCAATGCCCTGCAGGTGCTGGATCGCCCCGGAAATCCCCACGGCCACGTAAACCCGCGCCGTAACCCAGGTGCCGGACGCACCGACCTGGCGATCGCGGGCCATGAAGCCGTCGTCCACCGCCACCCGCGAAGCGCCTTCGGTAGCGCCCAGGGCCGCTGCGGTCTGGTGGAACAGTGCCCAGTCCTTGACCCCGTTGCCGCCGGAGAAAATGAATTCGGCCTCGGCCATCGGGATCGCGCCCGGGTCCACCGCCACCGCACCAAGGTCTTCGATGCGCGACAAGCTGCGGGCCACGCTTGTGGATAACTCCACCGGCAAGGCTTCGTGGCGGGTTTCGCTGACCGGTTCAGCGCATTCGGCCGCTGCCAGGATCAAGCGCGCCAATGGCCGGGCCAGGTCTTGCAGGCCCGCACCGGCGCGGCCGATACACTCTTCGCCCTTGACCTGCCAGACCCGCGTGGCCGGGCGCTCACCCAAGGCCGCAGCAAAGCGCCGGCCCAGTTCGCCGCCACCGGTGCGGCTGTCTGGCAACAGCCAATGGCGTGGGCTGAACTGGTTATCCACAGCCCGCAGGCCTTGCACCCGTTGTTCCGGTGCATAACCGCTGAATTCCTCGCCATCGAGCACCAGCAAGCGGTCGACACCGGCCGTGGCGAAGGCGTTTTCCTTATGCTCGCCGAAGACCACCGCCAGCACTGCGCCTTCACTGCCGGCAAGCTGATGGGCCAGGCCCAGCAGATCGCGGTCGTGGCTGCTCAAGCGGCCACCGACCATGTCCGGCACCACACTGATGTAGAACGCCGGTTGCGGCACCTGATGCAGCGGCAATTGCACTTCAACGGCAGCGCTGCGTTTGCTCGCGCCACCCTGCTGGGCACCGCTGCGGTCGATCCGCTTGATGCCATTGGGGCCGATGAAACCGACACCATGAACGTTCTTGCGAATGACGCCGTTGGGCCCCATCCAGCTGTGCTGCACCGGTTGCATGGCCGCGTGAAGCGGGTGCAGGCGGTTGCGGGCGATCCACTCGGCGCGAGGGTCGCGGCGGATGATTGTGCTCATGAATGCACCTGCGCGAGTTCACGTTTGACCGGGGTCACCGGTTTGCTCGGGGCCACGTCTTCCAGCAGCGCGTCGGCCACCAGTTCGGCAATGTCCTTGATCATCGGCCGCGGCTCGACCACGCCTTCCAGCATCGCGGTGCACTGTGGACAACCCACGGCCACCAGTTCGGCGCCGGTTTCGCGGATGTCTTCCATGCGCATGTCAGGAATCCGCTGCTTGCCCGGGATGTCGGTGATCGGCGCGCCGCCGCCACCGCCGCAGCAACGCGAACGGAAACCGGAACGCTGCATCTCCTTGACCTCGATACCCAGCGCACGCAGCACCTGGCGCGGCGCCTCGTATTCGCCGTTGTAGCGGCCCAGGTAGCACGGGTCGTGATAAGTCACGCTGTCGCCCTTGTGCTGGCCGAGGTTCAACGCACCGGCGTCGATGATTTCCGCCATATAGGTGCTGTGGTGCTGCACCAGGTAGTTGCCATCGAAGGCACCGTATTCGTTTTTCAGCACATGGAAACTGTGGGGGTCGCAGGTGACGATGCGGTTGAAGCTGTATTTGGCCAGGGTCTGGATGTTGCGCTTGGCCAACAGCTGGAACGTCGCCTCATCGCCCAGGCGCCGGGCCACGTCGCCGCTGTCGCGTTCTTCGAGGCCGAGCACGGCGAAGTCGATCTTCGCCGCCTTGAGCACTTTGACGAAGGCGCGCAGGGTGCGCTGGTTGCGCATGTCGAAAGCACCGTCGCCGACCCAGAACAGCACGTCGGTGGATTTCTTCTCGCTGAGCAGATTGAGGTTCAAGTCCGCCGCCCAGTTCATCCGCCCGCCCGGGGCGAAGCCGCCAGGGTTGTCGGTGGCGATGAGGTTTTCCAGCACTTCGGCGCCCTTGTTCGGCGTGGCGCCTTTTTCCAAGGTCAGGTGGCGGCGCATGTCGACGATGGCATCGACGTGCTCGATCATCATCGGGCATTCCTCGACGCACGCCCGGCAGGTGGTGCAAGACCACAGGGTCTCGGCGTCCACCAGGCCGTTGACGATTGGCTGATGGGGATTACCAGCATGTTCGCCCACCGGTTTACCCGGATACGGGCTGCCGGCGAATTTCGCATCGGTGCCGCCGGCCAGGCCGACGACCATGTCCTGGATGAGTTTTTTCGGGTTCAGCGGCTGGCCGGCAGCGAACGCCGGGCAAGCAGCCTCACACTTGCCGCACTGCACGCAGGCATCGAAGCCCAGCAGTTGGTTCCAGGTGAAGTCCTTGGGTTTTTCCACACCCAGCGATGCGCTAGGGTCGTTCAAGTCCAACGGCTTCAGACCGGTGGAACGACCGCCACCAAAGCGCTCCGCTCGGCGGTGCCAGGCCAGGTGCAGGGCACCGGCGAAGGCGTGTTTCATCGGCCCGCCCCAGGTCATGCCGAAAAACAATTCCGACACACCCCACAGCACACCGACACCCAGGATCGCCGCCACCAGCCAACCGCCGAAGTTTTCCGGGAGGATGCCCGCCACCGGCAGGGTCACCAGGAAGAACGACGCCGAGAAAGCCAACAGGCTTTTCGGCAGGCGCATCCAGGGACCCTTGGACAAACGGGCCGGCGGATTGCGCCGACGCAAGTACATAAAGATCGCGCCAACGAACATCACCGCCGACATCAGCAGCAAGGCGTAGCCGAGGATGCGGTTGTGCAGGCCAAAACCGTGTACCAAAATCGCCAACACAATCGACGCCACCGCACCACCGGCCGTGGCGACGTGGGTATTGGCAATGTATTTGTCCCGCGCCACCACATGGTGCAAATCCACCATATAGCGCTTGGGCATGGCGAAGAGACCGCCGATCAGGTCGACCTTGGCCGGTCGTCCGCGACGCCACATGTTCACCCGCCGCAAGGCGCCAAGGACCGCGAGGCCCAGGGCAGCAAACAGCAGGATGGGAAGAAGGGTGTTCAACATAGGTGTTGCTCCCAAAGACCTCAGGTCTTGCAGGCCAAACTAACTGGATGCCTTGCCCGATTCCTGTGGGAGCAAGGCTTGCCCGCGATGCGATCGACTCGGTCCGTCAGATGCTCCGTGTCGCATTTATCGCGGGCAAGCCTTGCTCCCACAGGGTTATCCACAAGCCGTTAGAAATCCTTGCACAACCGCAGGGCGTCGTAGATGGCCGCGTGGGTATTACGCTGGGCCACACAGTCGCCGATGCGGAACAGCAGGTAGCCATCGCCACTCTGCTCCAGGCACGGCTGGGGCTTGATCGCGAACAGGGCTTCAACGTCGATCTGGCCCTTGTTGCGCGAACCTTCCTTGAGCGCGTAGTAGATTTCCTCGTCCGGCCGCACGCCGTTTTCCACCACCACCTGGTCCACCACGCGTTCTTCCTTGGCGCCGGTGTATTCGTTCTCCAGCACCGCCACCAGCTTGTCGCCTTCGCGGTAGACCTTCTCCAGCATCATGTCCCCGGTCATGATCACTTCCTTGGGGTACATGCTGCGGTAGTAGGTGGGGAACGACGTCCCGCCAATGGCCACGCCCGGCTTGATGTCGTCGGTGACGATCTCGACCTGGCTGCCCTTGTCAGCGAGGAAGTCGGCCACCGACATGCCGGTGAACTCGCAAATGGTGTCGTAGACCAATACGTTCTTGCCCGGTGCAACCTTGCCGTCGAGCACGTCCCAGCTGCTGACCACCAGCCCTTCGGCGGCACCCCAGTGCTCGTTCTGCTCCAGGAACGGATGGCCGCCGACGGCCAACACCACCACATCCGGACGCAAGTCCATGATGGTTGCCGCATCAGCCGCCACGCCCAGGCGCAGGTCGACTTTCAACCGCGCCAGCTCCAGTTGGAACCAGCGGGTGATACCGGCGATCTGGTCCCGTTGCGGGGCTTTCGAGGCGGTGGTGATCTGCCCGCCGATGAATTCCTTCTTCTCGAACAGGGTCACGTCGTGCCCACGTTCGGCGGCCACGCGCGCCGCTTCCATCCCGGCCGGGCCGGCACCCACGACCACCACCTTGCGTTTCGGCCCGGTGGACTTCTCGATGATGTGCGGCACGCCCATGTATTCACGGGACGTCGCGGCGTTCTGGATGCACAGCACGTCCAGGCCCTGGTACTGGCGGTCGATGCAGTAGTTGGCGCCGACGCACTGCTTGATCTGGTCGATCTGGCCCATCTTGATCTTGGCGATCAGGTGCGGGTCGGCGATGTGGGCGCGGGTCATGCCGACCATGTCGACGTAACCGCCTTCCAGGATCCGCGTGGCCTGGTTCGGGTCCTTGATGTTCTGCGCGTGCAAAACCGGAACCTTGACCACTTCCTTGATACCGGCGGCCAGGTGCAGGAACGGCTCCGGTGGATAACTCATGTTCGGGATGACGTTGGCCAGGGTGTTGTGGGTGTCGCAACCCGAGCCCACCACACCGATGAAATCCAGCATGCCGGTGTCATCGTAGTACTTGGCGATCTGCTTCATGTCCTCGTGGGACAAGCCGTCCGGGTGGAATTCGTCACCGCACAGGCGCATGCCCACGCAGAAATCGTCGCCCACTTCGGCGCGCACGGCTTTCAACACTTCCAGGCCGAACTTCATGCGGCCTTCGAAGGTGCCGCCCCATTCGTCGGTACGCTTGTTGACCCGCGGGCTCCAGAACTGGTCGATCATGTGCTGGTGCACGGCGGACAGTTCGACGCCGTCCAGGCCACCGGCCTTGGCGCGTTTAGCGGCGCTGGCGTAGTTGCCGATCACCCGCCAGATTTCTTCCGGCTCGATGGTCTTGCAGGTGGCGCGGTGCACCGGCTCACGTACGCCGGACGGCGACATCAGGGTCGGCCAGTTGAAACCGTCCCAACGCGAGCGACGGCCCATGTGGGTAATCTGGATCATGATCTTGGCGCCATGCTTGTGCATGGCGTCGGCCAGGTTCTGGAAGTGCGGAATGATACGGTCGGTGGACAGGTTCACCGAACTCCACCACTCCTGCGGGCTGTCGATGGCGACCACGGACGAGCCACCGCAGATCGCCAGGCCGATGCCGCCCTTGGCCTTCTCTTCGTAATACTTCACGTACCGGTCGGTGGTCATGCCGCCGTCGGTGGCGTAGACCTCGGCGTGCGCGGTGCTGAGCACGCGGTTGCGGATGGTCAGCTTGCCGATCTGGATCGGCTGGAACATTGCTTCAAAAGCCATGGCGCGATCCTCGACTTACAACGGCTTGACGATGAACAGGCCGTCGTCGTGGCCTTCTTCGGAACCGCCGTAGACCTGCTCGGCCACGGTGCGGATCTGGCTGCCGCGAGCGGCGAGGATCTGGTCCATGGCGCCGGCGAACCAGCCAGTGAACATGTAGTCGACCTTGCGCCCGACCTTGCCGTACACATAGACGAACGCCGAGTGTTCGAGCTTGACGCTGGCGGTGCCTTTGTCCAGGTCGATGTCCTGGATCTTGAACAGGCCCCAGCCACGCTGCGACAGGCGCTTCATGTAGTGCTCGAACACCGCGACGCCTTCCAGGCCATGGCATTCGGCTTCTTTTTCACACCAGTGCCAGGCGGATTTGTAGCCGGCCTTGTAGAGAATCTCGGCGTAGGCGTCGGCGCCCAGCACTTCTTCGATGCCCATGTGGTTGTTGACGAAAAAGTGCCGTGGCACGTACAGCATCGGCAGGGCGTCGGAGGTCCAGACACCGGTTTCGCTGTCGACTTCGATAGGCAGTTGCGGGGCGATCTTGGCCATGAAAACTTGACTCCGGAAATTCGTGATGTGCCTGCGGCGCGAGTGGCCGCAGGTAAGGATTCAGTGATGCAGCGGGGTTTACTCGCCCCAGACGTCCTTGAGGACGTTCACCCAGTTCTCGCCCATGATCTTGCGCACTACCCGCTCAGGATGGCCGCGCTTGAGCAGCGTTTCGGTGAGGTTCGGGAACTCGCCCACGGTGCGGATGCCCAGGGGGTTGATGATCTTGCCGAAGCTGGTCAGACGACGGGCGTAGCCCTTGTCGTGGGTCAGCATTTCGAAGAAGTCCTGGCCGTGGCCCTGGGTGAAGTCGGTGCCGATGCCGATGGCGTCTTCACCGACGATGTTCATGGTGTATTCAATGGCCTCGGCGTAGTCGTCGATGGTCGAATCGATGCCCTTGGCCAGGAACGGCGCGAACATGGTCACGCCGACGAAACCGCCGTGGTCGGCGATGAACTTCAGTTCTTCATCGGACTTGTTGCGCGGGTGTTCTTTCAGGCCGGACGGCAGGCAGTGGGAATAGCACACTGGCTTCTTCGATTCGAGGATGACCTCTTCGGAAGTCTTGGAACCGACGTGGGACAGGTCGCACATGATGCCGACCCGGTTCATCTCGGCGACGATTTCGCGACCGAAGCCCGACAGGCCGCCGTCACGCTCGTAGCAACCGGTGCCGACCAGGTTCTGGGTGTTGTAGCACATCTGCACCACACCCACGCCCAGCTGCTTGAAGATCTCGACGTAGCCGAGCTGGTCTTCGAAGGCATGGGCGTTCTGGAAACCGAAGATGATGCCGGTCTTGCCCTGTTCCTTGGCGCGGCGGATGTCGGCGGTGGTTTTCACCGGGATCACCAGGTCGCTGTTCTCGCGGATCAGTTTCTGGCTGGCGGCGATATTGTTGATGGTGGCCTGGAAGCCTTCCCACACCGACACGGTGCAGTTGGCTGCGGTCAGGCCGCCCTTGCGCATGTCTTCGAACAGGTCGCGGTTCCACTTGGCAATGATCAGCCCGTCGATAACGATGCTGTCGGCGTGCAATTCGGCTGGGCTCATCAGGCAGTCCCCTTTTATCAGCGATTCATGCGCCGAATCGTGTGCCGGCGCTTTGGGGCCAGCATATGCCTGAGGGCCGCGACGACCCGGTGCAAAAACGACAGGGGAATTGCCGAAAGCGTCAATCCACGACAAAGGGGTACACCAGGCCCACCCTACCCGTCTGTTCTTTACCCGACGCTTGCGCCAGAATCCGCCGCATCACTGGTTTTCACTGGACTTGAGCGGCAACGCAATGAAATCACTCTTCCTGGCTTTGGCACTGATCAGCACCGTCGCGCATGCGACCGAAGACACCGAACCCAATCCCTGCGACGAAGTTGAAAACGACGTCCAGACCCTGGCCTGCTCGGCCTACGGCAAAACCGCCGCCGAACAATTGCTGGGCGAAAACCTGCAAAGCCTCAACGAGCGCCTGCAAACCCGCTACGCCAGCGACAAGGCCCAGCTCAACGACATCACCACCAAGATCAAGGCCGCCCAGCAACTGTGGCAAAAACAGCGCGAGGCCGACTGCGCCATCGCCGCCTTCCCGGCCAAACCCGGCAGCGAAGCCTACAAAATCGCCGAAAACGACTGCATGGCCCAGGTGAGCGATGATCGGTCGGAGTTTTTGGAGTCGATTGGGCAGGAGTGATGCTTCAGAAGCCGTTTAGCGCGGTAAGCTGCTTGCATCATTGGTAAAGGGATTCACATGAAAACGTGCGGCATCGAAATCAAAGGCAGCGAAGCGATCATCGCCGTTGCCTCGCTGGATCAACAGGCGCTGAGTCACGTTGCGCTGAACACCAAGAAAATCGCCCTGGACGACGATGACGAAGCCGCCAACGTCAAGGCTTTCGCTGCCCAGGTGCGGGCGTTCGTGACGGACAACGGTATCGAACGCATCGCCATCAAGAAGCGCAGCAAGAAAGGCGAGTTCGCCGGTGGCCCGACCACGTTCAAGATCGAAGGGGTCTTCCAGTTGCTGGACGGTTGTGAGGTGACGCTGCTGTCGCCGCAGACCATCAATGCGCAGAGCAAGAAACATGACTTCGCCCTGCCGGCGACGCTGAACAAGTATCAGCATGAGGCGTACAAGGCGGCGTGTTCGGCGTTGGTGAAGAAATAGACCTTTCCCAGCCGAACGGGCACCTGTGTAGCGTTTTTTGTGGGAGCAAAGCTTGCTCGCGATGGAGGCGATGCGGTCCTTCAGAAACCGAGTCGACTGTTTCGCGAGCAAGCTTTGCTCCCACAAAATCCCCTCTCCACACAGGTCACTATGCTCGACCGCTAATCGGGTCAGGACCGACTCTGTCGCTTACGATACCCCTTCAACCACTCCGCAAACGCCTTGTCCTCCAGCGCATAACCCCCGCGGTTGGACTTCCACACCAATTCCTTTTCACGCAGCGCGTCGATGCAGGATTGGATGGTCTGGGTACCGGGCACGACTTCGCTTCCCATAGTCCTCAGCGCCTTGCCCACCGCCTCCAGCGTTGAATCGGTGAAGGGCGCGAAGGGTTCGTTGTTTTGCGAACGCTCGGCCATGACCTGCAGCACGGCGCGTTGCGGCACCGTCAGGGCGTTCCAGGCGCTCTCGAACTCGGTCCAGACGCCGGCGCGCAGCATTTCAGCGCTGTTGCGCAGCAAGTCACCCAACTGGCTCGCCTCACCCAGCTCCAGGGCAATTTCGCCGATGACGCTGCGCAACATCTCGGGACGGCGCCCCACCAACTCAAACGCCTGGTCGAGGTCATCGGCGTTGAACTGGTTGGTTTGAGCCAAGTGTGCGTTCAAATGGGCGGTGTAGGCCTGGGTGAAGGCTTTGCCCAGCAAAGGGAACGGCGTGATGCTGGACCCGTAGAACGGTTGGTTGCGGCTGAGTACCAAGTGGGCGAGCTTGTCGCGATTGGAGCCGGTGAACACCAGCCGCAGGCCGCTGGCATCCCCCTCACGTCCCTGGTTGAGCTGGTCGCGGGCAGCCTTGAGGCCGAACATCGCGTTGACCCCGGCCTCGGTGGTCAAGGCATGCTGGGCTTCGTCGATCACCAGCACCACGGTTTTACCCGCGGCACGGTGCAACAGCTCCAGCGCCTGGGTCAGCGTCGCCCCTTCGGGCAGTTGCGGCTGGCTGAAATCCCAGGACAGCGTGCGCAAGAAGCTGAGTTTGTCGATGCCCATGGATTTGGCGAGCTTGCGGATGCCCTTTTCATAAGGCACCAGTGCCCCGGCGATGGCCGAGGCGATCAGGTCGGCAGGGTCCTTCTCCTTGTTGGCCCAAAGGTCGACGTAGACCGCGAGCCAACCTCGCGTCTCGCATTCGGGAATCAAGTCTTCGCGCAGGAATGTACTTTTTCCGGTACGCCTTGGCGCGGCCAGGAACAGGCCTGAGGTGTAATCCTGAATCCCGGCGCCGGCCAGCCCATCGACAATATTGCGGGCCAGATCGGGGCGCCGGAAGACAAAACCGGGGTGCTTGGACATGGTTTTATACTCAATTATGGCGAAAGGTATAATTTATAGTCGCGAGTATAATTGAGTATAAAAGCCTGTCAAACCAACTCCCGCCCATCCCCCTGCCGTCGCCGATCCTCCCGCGGGCAGCGCTCGAACCGTGCCCGATAGCTGCGGGTGAAGTACGACGGTGACTCAAAGCCGCAGGCGATGCTTACTTCCAGCACACTCATGTCGGTCTGGCGCAGCAATTGCCGGGCCTTTTCCAGGCGCAGGCGCAGGTAGAAGTTGCTCGGGGTGTCGTTCAGGTGCAGGCGGAACAGCCGTTCGAGCTGGCGACGGGTGACGTTGATCGACTCGGCCAGCGCCAAGGTGCTCAGTGGCGGTTCGCTATGGGTTTCCATCTCGCCGATGACGTGCACCAGCTTCTTGTTGCGAATGCCGTAGCGGTTGGCGATTTCCATGCGCTGGTGGTCTTTGCGCGGGCGGATGCGGCCGAGCACGAACTGCTCGCTGACCTGGATCGCCAGTTCCAAACCGTGCGCCTGGCCGATCAGGTCCAGCATCAGGTCGATGGACGCAGTGCCGCCCGCGCAGGTGATGCGGCGACGGTCGATTTCGAACAGTTCCTGGGTCACGCTGAGTTGCGGATAGGACTCCTTGAACGCCTCGATCGCTTCCCAATGCAAGGTCACGCGGTGCCCTTCCAACAGTCCCGCCTCGGCCAACACCACACTGCCGGTGTCGATGCCCCCCAGGGTCACGCCTTCGTTATCCAGCCGATGCAGCCAGCGCTCCAGTGCCGGGGTGGCGAATTTCAGCGGTTCGAACCCGGCCACCACCCAGAGGGTCGCGCCCTTCTTCAGCGGTTCCAGTGCGGCATCGGCGTTGACCGACATGCCATTGCTCGCCAGCACCGGCCCGCCATCGATACTCAGCACATGCCAGCGGTACAGCTCGCCACGAAAACGATTGGCGACCCGCAAGGGCTCGATGGCCGAAATGAAACCGATGGCCGAAAAACCCGGCATCAACAAGAAGTAGAAATCCTGGGACATGGAGCGCACTCGGTTGGCGGGTAGCGTGCGGACCTTGATACGCCAGTTGCAACGCCCGTTCAAGAGTCGCTGCAGTGCAAGAGCACGTCGCCGCTGTGCGCTTTGCCAGGCGTTGGGCTGCGTAACTTGGCATCACCGGTGCGCAGATGCCGGAACCCATAACAATAAGCTGCCGAGGAACCCGACATGAAACGACTGATCAGCTCCTGTGTACTTGCACTTTGCGGCACCACCTTCCTCAATGGCGCCGTCATGGCTGCCGAGCCCGCCGCATGCCAGAACGTGCGCCTGGGCGTGGTCAACTGGACCGACGTCATCGCCACCAGCGCCCTGACCCAGGTGATGCTCGACGGCCTCGGCTACAAGACCAAGCAAACCAGCGCCTCCCAGCAAATCATCTTCGCCGGCATCCGCGACCAGCGCCTGGACCTGTTCCTGGGCTACTGGAACCCGTTGATGACCCAGACCATCACCCCGTTCGTCGAGGCCAAGCAAATCAAGGTGCTGGAACAGCCCAGCCTCAAGGACGCCCGCGCCACCCTGGCCGTGCCGGCGTACCTGGCCGACAAGGGCCTGAAGACCTTCGCCGACATCGCCAAATTCGAAAAAGAACTGGGCGGCAAGATCTACGGCATTGAGCCTGGCTCCGGCGCCAACACCCAGATCAAGGCGATGATCGCCAAGAACCAGTTCGGCCTGGGCAAATTCCAACTGGTGGAGTCCAGCGAAGCCGGCATGCTCGCCGCCGTGGACCGCGCCGTGCGGCGCAAGGAAGCCGTGGTGTTCTTCGGTTGGGCGCCGCACCCGATGAACGTCAACGTGCAAATGACCTACCTCACCGGCAGCGACGGCGCCCTCGGCCCGAACGAAGGCATGGCCACCGTCTGGACCGTCACCGCGCCGGACTACGCCCAACAATGCCCGAACGTCGGTCGCTTGCTGAGCAACCTGACGTTCAGCGCCGAGGATGAGAGCCGGATGATGCAGCCGTTGCTCGATCACAAGGACCCGCTCGAATCGGCCCGGCAATGGCTCAAGGATCATCCGCAAGACAAGCAGCGCTGGCTCGAAGGCGTCACCACCTTCGACGGCAAGCCCGCCGCCGACAACCTGAAACTGACCAATAACTGAACAACCGTTATCCATCTGCGCAGCGCCAAACGGCTGCGCGGTGACTCACCACGCCTGAAGGAAGCCGCACCATGAACCACGACGTCATCATCACCTGCGCACTCACCGGTGCTGGCGACACGACCGCCAAGAGCCCCCACGTGCCGGTCACCCCGAAACAGATCGCCGCCGCTGCCGTCGAGGCGGCGAAGGCCGGGGCCACGGTGGTCCATTGCCACGTCCGCGACCCGCAGACCGGCAAGTTCAGCCGCGACGTGGCGCTGTACCGCGAAGTGATGGAGCGCATCCGTGAGGCGGACGTGGACATCATCGTCAACCTCACCGCCGGCATGGGCGGCGACTTGGAGATCGGCGCAGGGGAAAACCCGATGGAATTCGGTCCCAACACCGACCTGGTGGGGCCGCTGACCCGCCTGGCCCACGTCGAAGCGCTGTTACCGGAAATCTGCACGCTGGATTGCGGCACCCTGAACTTCGGCGACGGCGACACCATTTACGTCTCCACCCCGGCGCAACTGCGGGCCGGCGCCAAGCGCATCACCGAACTGGGGGTCAAGGCCGAGCTGGAGATCTTCGACACCGGTCACCTGTGGTTCGCCAAGCAACTGATCAAGGAAGGCCTGCTGGACAACCCGCTGTTCCAGCTCTGCCTGGGCATCCCGTGGGGCGCACCGGCCGACACCACCACGATGAAAGCCATGGTCGACAACCTGCCGGCGGACGCGGTGTGGGCCGGCTTCGGCATCGGCCGCATGCAAATGCCAATGGCCGCCCAGGCGGTGCTGCTGGGGGGCAACGTGCGGGTCGGCCTGGAAGACAACCTCTGGCTGGACAAAGGCGTACTCGCCACCAACGGCCAACTGGTGGAGCGGGCCGGCGAAATCCTCAGTCGCCTCGGTGCGCGGGTGCTCACCCCGGCTGAAGGTCGCAAGAAAATGGGCCTGACCCAGCGCGGCTAAACCGACATCCACCTTCCCCTATTGGGGGGCACAACCTGTGGGAGCAAGGCTTGCCCGCGATAACGGTATGTCAGTCGACATCCCCGTTGAATCTACTGCCGCCATCGCGGGCAAGCCTTGCTCCCACAGGAGATCACCGAACTATTTTTTCAGGAAATCACCATGAGTTTTATCACCGACATCAAGACCTTCGCCGCCCTGGGCAGTGGTGTAATCGGCAGCGGCTGGGTCAGCCGGGCCCTGGCCCATGGCCTCGACGTTGTCGCCTGGGACCCGGCGCCCGGCGCCGAAGCGGCCTTGCGCAAACGTGTCGCCAATGCCTGGGGCGCCCTGGAGAAACAGGGCCTGGCCCCTGGCGCCTCGCAGGATCGGCTGCGCTTTGTCACCACCATCGAAGAATGCGTGCGCGACGCCGATTTCATTCAGGAAAGCGCCCCCGAGCGCCTGGCGTTGAAACTCGAATTGCACGGCCAGATCAGCGCCGCCGCCAAGCCAAACGCGTTGATCGGTTCCAGTACCTCGGGGCTGCTGCCGAGCGAATTCTACGAAGGCGCCACCCATCCGGAGCGCTGCGTGGTCGGGCACCCGTTCAACCCGGTCTACCTGTTGCCGCTGGTGGAAGTGGTCGGCGGCAAAAACACCGCGCCCGAAGCCGTGCAGGCGGCGATGCAGGTGTACGAATCCCTGGGCATGCGGCCGCTGCACGTGCGCAAGGAAGTGCCCGGTTTCATCGCCGACCGCCTGCTCGAAGCGCTCTGGCGCGAAGCCCTGCACCTGGTCAACGACGGGGTGGCGACCACCGGGGAAATCGACGATGCGATCCGCTTCGGCGCCGGCTTGCGCTGGTCGTTCATGGGCACCTTCCTGACCTACACCCTGGCCGGCGGCGATGCCGGGATGCGGCACTTCATGGCCCAGTTCGGCCCGGCGCTGCAACTGCCATGGACCTACCTGCCGGCGCCAGAGCTGACCGAGAAGCTGATCGACGATGTGGTGGACGGCACGAGCGCGCAATTGGGCAGCCACAGCATCTCGGCCCTGGAGCGCTATCGTGATGATTGTCTGCTGGCGGTGCTGGAGGCGGTGAAGACCACCAAGGAAAAGCACGGTATGTCTTTCACTGAATAACCCCCTGTGGGAGCGGGCTTGCTCGCGAAGAGGCCGGTACATCCGCCAAATATCGTGCGGTAGATACACCGCCTTCGCGAGCAAGCCCGCTCCCACATGAATCCCACTCTTCTGTTGGATCGTCATCATGCCCACCCTCACCACCTACCAAACCCGCATCCTCCCCGAATGGGTCGATTACAACGGCCACCTGCGCGATGCCTTCTACCTGCTGATCTTCAGCTACGCCACCGACGCGCTGATGGACCGGCTCGGCCTGGACAGCCAGAACCGCGAAGCCAGCGGCCACTCGCTGTTCACCCTCGAACTTCATCTCAATTATCTGCACGAAGTGAAACTCGGGGCCGACGTGCAAGTGCACACGCAGATCATCGGCCACGACGCCAAGCGCCTGCACCTCTACCACAGCCTGCACCTGGTCGGCGGTGATAAAGAGCTGGCCGGCAATGAACAGATGCTGTTGCACGTCGACCTGACCGGTCCGCGCTCGGCGCCTTTCACCGAACAGACCCTGGGCCGGCTCAGCGCCCTGCTCGACGAACAATCCGACCTGCCGCCGCCGCTGTACATCGGCCGGATCATCGCCCTGCCTCTGCCCCGATAAACCGCGAACAGGAGATCGCCATGAACACCGCCGCCTTTGCCGACTTCCGCCGTTACCCCCTGATTTCCCCATTGACCGCCGCCATGCCGTTGACCGACCGGGTGCAAGTGACGTGGGCCGACGGCCGGACCAGCCCCTTTCATCACCCGTGGCTGCGGGACAACTGCCCGTGCGCCCAATGCGTCTACAGCGTCACCCGCGAACAGGTGCTGGAGATCGTCGACGTCCCTGAAGACATGACTCCCAGTGCGACCCGCCTCGACGACGAAGGCTGCCTGTGCGTGGACTGGCAGGACGGTCACCAGAGCCGTTTCGACCCCGGCTGGCTGCGCGCCCACGCCTACGATGACCAATCACGCGCCGAGCGCCTGGCGAACAAGCCCTGCCGCCAACTGTGGCGACGCGACCTGCAATTGCCAGTGTTCGACTACCCGGCGCTGATGGACGATGACGATACGTTGTTGCAATGGTTGCTGGCGGTGCGCGACATCGGCCTGACCCAGGTGTGCGGCGTGCCCACCGAACCCGGTTCGCTGAAACGGGTTGCCCAGCGCATTTCCTTCATTCGCGAGAGCAACTTCGGTGTGCTGTTCAACGTGCAGTCCAAGGCCGATGCCGACAGCAACGCCTACACCGCTTTCAACCTGCCGTTGCACAGTGATTTGCCGACCCGGGAATTGCAGCCGGGGCTGCAATTCCTGCATTGCCTGGTGAATGACGCCGACGGTGGCGAGAGCATTTTTGTCGACGGTTTTGCCATTGCTCAAGCGCTGCGCCAGGAAGACCCCGAGGCCTTCGACGTGCTGTGTCGGATCCCGGTGGAGTTTCGCAACAAGGACCGTCGCAGCGACTACCGCTGCCTGGCGCCGATCATCGCGCTGGACACCCTGGGGCAGGTTTCGGAAATCCGCATGGCGAACTTCCTGCGTGGGCCGTTCGACACCACGGTCGAGCAGATGCCCAGGCTTTATCGCGCCTACCGCCGCTTCATCGCCCTGACCCGCGAACCACAATTTCGTCTGGTACAGCGCCTCGAACCCGGCCAGCTCTGGTGCTTCGACAACCGCCGCACCCTCCACGCCCGCAATGCCTTCGACCCGGCTTCCGGGGCCCGGCATTTCCAGGGGTGCTATGTGGATCGGGATGAGTTGTTGTCGCGGATTCTGGTGTTGCAGCGCTAGACCGCGTAACGGCCATTCGCGAGCAAGCCCGCTCCCACAGGAGTCCCCATTCCCATGTGGGAGCGGGCTTGCTCGCGAAGGCGTCCGATCAATCAACCCAATTTCTCCCTGATTTTCACAGGCAAAAAAATCCCCGATCAAGCCGTGACAGGATCGGGGCAGGAGCGTTACTGGAGGAGCTGTCGCGCGAGGGTGACCAAACCATCGTGATTCAGCTTGAGGCCAGTGTGCCCAGTCCAGGTCCGTGCAAGTTAGCCGAAAACGACGCCTCCATAGTCATTCATGACATTGCGACCATTTGCCCTTGCCGCCGCTTCGGGTGGCTACCAGAATCGAGACACGACCCCAATCCCTGAACAAGGAAAAGCGTCATGATGTACGCCGATTTGATCGACCAGGAAGACCTGCTGGGCCACCTCAAGGCCCTGGGCCTGCAAATACCCAGTGGTTCCACTGCCGAGCAGGCGTGCGAGTGCGCCGTGCGGGGGCTGGACACCGTCCGTGCCAATGATTTGCGGCGGATGGTCAAGGAGATGTACACCAGCAGCGCCACCATCCTGCCGGCCGTGCGCCAGGCGATCGATAAGCAGCTGTTGCCGGCGTTGATGCAATACCAGCAGAACCATAGCGCCTGACAGAACACAATTGCTCCCACAGGATTTGTGTCGTTCACAAAACCTGTGGGAGCGAGCTTGCTCGCGATGGCGGCCTGACTGAGTACATATCCGTTGCTGCGGTAACGGCGGCTAATGGTTCCGCCCTGACGGCGGCTCACTTTTGAAAAGCGCAAAAGTAAGCAAAACGCTCATGCCCCACCACTCGGTGCCTCGCCTAGGCTCGGCATGCCCGAACGAAGGCATTGCTCCGTGGGCCCGCCGCGAAGGGCCATCCATGGCCCAGCGCGGCTATCCCGGCATCCATGCCGGGATGCCCACTCCACAATGCCTGCGTTCGGCCAGCGTGGTTAACGGGGCCCCAAGATCAACGTCCACCGCGAGGCGGCCTAGTAGCCGACCTGGTTCTCCCCGTCGTACACCCATCAGATCTGTTTGAGCAGGACCTGTGGGAGCAAAGCTTGCTCGCGAGGCGGCCTGACCGCCGGCCTACTCTCCAGCCGTACCCCAATCCAACTGTGGGAGCGAGCTTGCTCGCGATAAAGGCGCTACGGTCTCAGAGCCTCACACTGGCAAACGTCGACTCATTACGCGCCTGGCTCAACGCCGACAGCGGGCCGGACAATGGCGACAGCACCAGCGCCTGTGGCAGCGGCATCATCGCCACCTGTTGCGTGGTGTTGGAACCGACGCGTTCGTCGCGCGGCGGAATGCCGAAGTATTCGCGGTAGCACTTGGAGAAGTGCGGGGTGGAGACGAAGCCGCACACCGAGGCCACTTCGATGATCGACATCGGCGTCTGCTTGAGCAGTTGCCGCGCACGGATCAACCGCAGCTTGAGGTAATAGCGCGACGGCGAGCAGTGCAGGTACTTCTGGAACAACCGCTCCAGCTGACGCCGGGACACGGCGACGTATACCGCCAGTTCGTCCAGGTCGATCGGTTCTTCGAGGTTGGCCTCCATCAGCGCGACGATTTCCTGCAGCTTCGGCTGGTTGGTGCCAAGCATGTGCTTGAGTGGCACACGCTGGTGATCCTGTTCGTTGCGGATACGCTCGTAGACAAACATTTCCGAGATCGCTGCCGACAGTTCGCGACCGTGATCGCGGCTGATCAGGTGCAGCATCATGTCCAGCGGCGCGGTGCCCCCGGAGCTGGTGAAGCGGTTGCGGTCGAGGGTGAACAAACGGGTGCTCATCGACACCCGTGGGAAAGCTTCCTGCATTGCCGCCAGGCATTCCCAGTGCACGCTGCAATCGAAGCCGTCCAGCAGGCCGGCGCAGGCCAGGGCCCAACTGCCGGTGCAGACCGCGCCGAGGCGACGGGATTGGCGGGCCTGGCCTTGCAGCCAAGACACGTGTTCGCGGGTCACGGTGCGCTGGATGCCGATACCGCCACAGACGATGACAGTGTCCAGGGCCGGCGCCTTGTGCATGGAGGCGTCAGGAGTGATTTGCAAACCGTCGCTGGCCCAGACCTGGCCGCCATCGACCGTAAGGGTGGTCCAGCGATACAGCTCGCGACCGGACAATTGGTTGGCCATGCGTAGCGGTTCTACCGCGGACGCCAGGGAAATCAGCGTGAAATTGTCCAGCAGCAAAAAGCCGATGGATTGAGGCGCACGGTTCTGGGGTTGGGCCCCGGAGTTGGACGTCGTCATCGCGGTATCTCCTCACACAAAGCGGGTGATGGCCTCAGGCGGAGGCTCTTGTTATTGCCATCGTTCTCGTGCCGAGACGGGGCTTTATCGGGATAGAGCAATTGCCATGCCTAAAATTGAATGCGCGTTCAATAAATCCTGAAAACGACATCGCGGCCTGTCTATATAAGGCGTGTGTCGAGTACGGGTTATAAGCGCCATCCAGGGCGGCAGGCACCTGTCACAGCGGGCCGTGAGCAGTTCGGTAGCACTTGTGGGAACTGGGCTGCGCCGCTTGCGCAACGAGTATCACCACAGGTGCGGATGACGGACGGTCGAGGCCGATTCAGCGGCTGGCTCGACAACAGGGGTCTTGTCTGTTTGCGACGCGCTAAAAGGTGGCGTGTTTGCCGATTGGTGTTCATTTTGTGAGCGGTTTTCGCTCTTGTGGATAAAGGGAATCATCTGTGGGAGCAAAGCTTGCTCGCGATGGCGGTATGCCAGTCGACATCCATGTTGAATCTACTGACGCTATCGCGGGCAAGCCTTGCTCCCACAGAAAACCCTCTTGCCACAGAGCGTTGTGCAAACAAGGTTTCAGCACTCCACCGCACTGACCGCCAAGCCGCCGCGCGAGGTTTCCTTATATTTGTCATGCATGTCGGCACCGGTATCACGCATGGTGCGGATCACCCGGTCCAGGGAGATGAAATGCTGGCCATCCCCGCGCAAGGCCATTTGGGCGGCGTTGATGGCCTTGACCGCGGCGATCGCATTACGCTCGATGCACGGCACCTGCACCAGGCCGCCCACTGGGAGCAAAGCTTGCTCGCGATGGCGGTATGCCAGTCGACATCCATGTTGAATCTACTGACGCTATCGCGGGCAAGCCTTGCTCCCACAGAAAACCCTCTTGCCACAGAGCGTTGTGCAAACAAGGTTTCAGCACTCCACCGCACTGACCGCCAAGCCGCCGCGCGAGGTTTCCTTATATTTGTCATGCATGTCGGCACCGGTATCACGCATGGTGCGGATCACCCGGTCCAGGGAGATGAAATGCTGGCCATCCCCGCGCAAGGCCATTTGGGCGGCGTTGATGGCCTTGACCGCGGCGATCGCATTACGCTCGATGCACGGCACCTGCACCAGGCCGCCCACCGGGTCGCAGGTCAGGCCGAGGTTGTGTTCCAGGCCGATTTCCGCCGCGTTGCACAGTTGTTCCGGCGTGGCGCCGAGGATTTCCGCCAGACCGGCCGCCGCCATGGCGCAAGCCGATCCCACCTCGCCCTGGCAACCGACTTCGGCGCCGGAAATCGATGCGTTCTTTTTGCACAGGATCCCGACGGCCGCCGCACCGAGGAAATAATCCACGACGTTGGCGTCGGTGACCGCTTCGCTGAACTTCATGAAGTAATGCAGCACCGCCGGAATGATCCCCGCCGCGCCATTGGTCGGCGCCGTGACCATGCGCCCGCCGGCAGCATTCTCCTCGTTGACCGCCAAGGCGAACAGGTTGACCCACTCCATGGCGCTGAGGGTCGAGCCGATGACATTGGGCTTGTTCAACTCTTGCAGGCTGCGATGCAACTTGGCCGCACGTCGACGCACATTCAAACCGCCCGGCAGGATGCCTTCGTGCTTGAGACCCTGCTCGACGCAATCCTGCATGGCCCGCCAGAGTTTCATCAGGCCGCTGCGGATCTCTTCTTCGGAACGCCAGACCTTTTCGTTGGCCATCATCAACTCGGCCACCCGCAGGTTGTGGCTGCGGCACAGCTGGAGCAACTCTTCGGCGCTGGAAAAATCGTAAGGCAGTTCGGTGCGGTCCAGGTCCACTACACCGCTGGTGGCCTGGGCCTGATCGACAACGAAACCACCGCCAACCGAATAATAAGTGTCACGGTGCAGCTCGCCGTCGGCGCCCTCGGCCACCAGCGTCATCGCATTGGGATGGAATGGCAGGTTCTCGTCGATCAGGCGCATGTCCCGGGACCAGATGAACGGCACCGACAGGCGACCGTCGAGCAGCAGGGTCTGGGTTTCGCGCAGCCGCTCGATGCGCGGGCCGATCTGCGACGGGTCGATTGCGTCCGGCCACTCGCCCATCAAGCCCATGATCACGGCGTTGTCGCTGCCGTGGCCGATGCCAGTGGCCGAAAGCGAACCGTAGAGCTGAACTTCCACCCGCGCGACTTGTTCCAAAAGTCCTCGCTCACGCAAACCTTGCACGAACAATGCGGCGGCCCGCATCGGGCCCACGGTGTGTGAACTGGACGGGCCAATACCGATTTTGAACAGGTCGAAAACGCTGATTGCCATTGCCGAGAACCTCCAGAACAGGCACATCCGGGCGCAGGAGCGTCCGGTGACGGAGCTGCTACGCTCAACGCCGGGATGGCCGCATCATCCGGTTTTTGCCATGGCGTGCGACGTCTGACACCGACGCAATCATGCCCAGCAGCGCCGCCCCGTCCTGCCCCCGGTTTTGCGGCGTTTTTCTGCGTATCAGGGGCCCATCAGGGGCGGAAAAAATCTGTAAACGACGTCACCAACACTGGATGCGACCCTCCCTGTACTGGATACGACCCACCCTGTAGGCGTCAGATTTGCACTGGTACATGATCGGTTACGGCTCGTTTGCAAGGCCGCGTGTCAGAGAGTGCCCACGCGCCACCAACCGCAACATCCCATAAGCGCGGCGTCCTGACCGGACACCGCCGATAAAACACCAGGAGTCCACCCATGAAAGGTTCCACATCGTTGTTGTTGGCCGCCATGCTGAGTCTTCCGATGCTGGCCAACGCTGCTGAACCCGAACAGTGCAGCACCGTCAACTTCTCCGATGTCGGTTGGACCGACATCACCGTGACCACCGCCACCACCAGCGTGGTGCTCGACGCCCTCGGCTACAAGACCAAGACCACCATGATTTCCGTGCCCGTGACCTACAAGTCCCTGGCCGACGGCAAGAACATGGACGTGTTCCTCGGCAACTGGATGCCGACCATGGAAAACGATATCAAGTCGTACCGCGAAGCCGGCACCGTGGAAACCGTGCGCACCAACCTCAAGGGCGCCAAGTACACCCTAGCCGTGCCCCAGGGTTTGTATGACAAAGGCCTGCACGACTTCGCCGACATCCCCAAATTCAAGAAAGAACTGGACGGCAAGATCTACGGGATCGAGCCCGGCAACGACGGCAACCGCCTGATCCAGAGCATGATCGAAAAGAACGCCTTCGGCCTGAAGGACGCGGGTTTCAAAGTCGTCGAGTCGAGTGAAGCCGGCATGCTCTCGCAGGTCGACCGCGCCGCCAAGCGCGGCACCGATGTGGTGTTCCTCGGCTGGGCGCCACACCCGATGAACACCCGCTTCAAAATCCAGTACCTGACCGGCGGCGACGACTTCTTCGGTCCCGACTTCGGTGCCGCCACCGTGGCAACCAACACCCGCAAGGGCTACAGCCAGGAATGCAGCAACGTTGGCCAGTTATTGAAAAACCTGGAGTTCACCGTCGACATGGAAAGCACACTGATGGGCAACGTGCTCGACGACAAAATGAAGCCTGAGGCCGCCGCCAAGGCCTGGCTGAAGAAAAACCCACAGGTACTCGATACCTGGCTGGCTGGCGTGACCACCATTGACGGTAAACCAGGCCTGGAAGCCGTGAAAGCCAAGCTCGCGCAATAACTGTTCATGTTATGCCGGGCGGGTTCGCTCGCCCGGGCTGTTTATCCCTTGCATGCGGACGTTCACTACCATGCTCATTGATCAGAAAATACCCTTGGGCCAGTACATCGCGGGCTTTGTCGAATGGTTGACGCAAAACGGCGCCAACACCTTCGACGCAATCGCGCTGTTCCTGGAAACGATGATTCACGGCGTGACGTTTGCGCTGACCTGGTTCAACCCCCTGGCCCTGATCGGCCTCATTGCGCTCTTGGCGCACTTCATCCAGCGCAAATGGGGCCTGACCGTATTCGTCATCGCGTCCTTCCTGCTGATTCTTAATTTGGGTTACTGGCAGGAGACCATGGAAACCCTCGCCCAGGTGCTGTTCGCGACCCTGGTTTGCGTATTGATCGGCGTGCCGCTGGGCATTGTTGCCGCGCACAAGCCGATGTTCTACACAATGATGCGTCCGGTGCTCGATCTGATGCAGACCGTACCGACCTTCGTCTACCTCATTCCTACCCTGACCCTTTTCGGTCTGGGTGTGGTCCCGGGCCTGATCTCCACGGTGGTGTTCGCGATTGCCGCGCCCATCCGCCTGACCTACCTGGGCATCCGCGACGTACCGGACGAACTGATGGACGCCGGCAAAGCCTTCGGCTGCTCCCGTCGCCAGCTCCTGTCGCGCATAGAACTGCCCCATGCGATGCCGAGCATCGCGGCCGGTATCACCCAGTGCATCATGCTGTCGTTGTCGATGGTGGTGATCGCCGCGCTGGTGGGTGCCGATGGCCTGGGCAAACCCGTGGTCAACGCACTGAACACCGCCGATATCGCCCTGGGCTTCGAAGCCGGCCTGGCGATCGTCCTGCTGGCAATCATGCTCGACCGAATCTGCAAACAACCCGACGCCAAAGTAGGGGGTGACGCATGAGCATAATTCGTTTTGAAGACGTCGACGTGATCTTCACCAGGGATCCACGCGAAGCGCTCAAGCTGCTCGACCAGGGCATGACCCGCAACGAAATCCTGAAGAAAACCGGGCAAATCGTCGGCGTGGAAAAAGCCACCCTGGACATCGAGAGAGGTGAAATCTGTGTCTTGATGGGCCTGTCCGGCTCCGGCAAGTCCAGCCTGCTGCGCTGCATCAACGGCTTGAACACCGTCAGCCGTGGCAAGCTGTTCGTCGAGCATGAAGGCCGGCAGATCGATATCGCTTCCTGCACCCCCGCCGAACTGAAGATGATGCGTACCAAGCGCATCGCCATGGTGTTCCAGAAATTCGCCCTGATGCCCTGGCTGACGGTGCGCGAGAACATCAGCTTCGGCCTGGAAATGCAGGGCCGTCCGGAAAAAGAACGCAAGAAGCTGGTGGATGAGAAGCTTGAGCTGGTGGGCCTGACCCAATGGCGTAACAAGAAGCCCGACGAGTTGTCCGGCGGCATGCAGCAACGGGTCGGCCTGGCCCGCGCCCTGGCAATGGACGCCGACATCCTGCTGATGGACGAACCCTTCTCGGCCCTCGACCCGTTGATCCGCCAAGGCCTGCAAGACGAGTTGCTGGAGCTGCAACGCAAACTGAGCAAGACCATCGTGTTCGTCAGCCACGACCTTGACGAGGCCCTGAAGCTGGGCAGCCGGATCGCGATCATGAAAGACGGCCGGATCATCCAGTACAGCAAGCCGGAACAAATCGTGCTGAACCCGGCGGACGAATATGTGCGCACCTTCGTCGCCCATACCAACCCGCTCAACGTCCTGTGCGGTCGCAGCCTGATGCGCACCCTGGACAACTGCAAGCGTATCAACGGTTCGGTATGTCTGGACCCGGGCGGCGACTCCTGGCTCGACCTGGCCGAAGGCAACACCATCAAGGGCGCCCGGCAGAACGGCGCGGCACTGGACCTGCAAAACTGGGTACCGGGCCAAGCGGTGGAAGACCTGGGCCGGCGTCCGACCCTGGTGGACTCCAACATCGGCATGCGCGACGCGCTGCAGATTCGCTACCAGACCGGCAACAAACTGGTGCTTCACGATAACCAGCAAGTCGTCGGGATCCTGGGCGACAGCGAGCTGTACCACGCACTGCTGGGCAAGAACCTGGGCTAAGCCCACGCCAGCAAAAACGCCGCGAGATGAACGCGGCGTTTTTGTTTGAGTGGTTCTGAACGGTATTCCAGCTATCAAGCGCATTTGGCCTACATGCCAACCGACGAGTGTTATAAAGACATCCCCAAAAGTCCTCGCCCCGGCAAATAGCGACGACTTGTCATAGAACTTATTTTTTGTTGATTGAACGTTCAATCAAAACAAAATAGACTGGCTTTCGTTCCGGCAGACGACATTCGTGCGCCGGATGGCCTAAGGAGATGTGCTAGATGCCCAAGGTCGGTATGCAACCCATCCGCCGCCAACAATTGATCGAAGCCACGCTGCAAGCGGTCGATCAGGTCGGCATGGGGGACGCCAGCATTGCGCTGATCGCCCGTTTGGCCGGTGTCTCCAACGGCATCATCAGTCACTACTTTCAGGACAAGAATGGCCTGATCGCGGCCACGGCCCAGTACCTGATGACTGTCCTGAGCGAGAACGTCACCGCGCGCCGCCAGGCGCTGGAGGACACAAGCCCCCGGGCTCACCTCAAGGTGATCATCGAAGGCAACTTCGACGCCAGCCAGGTCAATGGCCCGGCAATGAAAACCTGGCTGGCCTTCTGGGCCACCAGCATGCACCACCCGTCTTTGCACAGGTTGCAGCGGATCAACGATCACCGTCTGTATTCCAACCTGTGTAGCCAGTTCCGCCGCGTGTTGCCCGTCGATCAGGCGCGCAGCGCAGCACGGGGCCTGGCCGCGCTGATTGACGGTTTGTGGCTGCGCGGAGCGCTGTCGGGAGACGCGTTCGATACCGCCCAGGCGCACCAGATCGCTTACGAATACATGGATTTTCAACTGGCCAAAGCAGGGGCACCAGAGCACACAGAACCGCTCGACTCCTGAACCGCCGCCGAACCGCGTAGTCAGCTATAAACGACACGCTCCGGTGGTCAGCCAACCACTTATGTACTTGCGAGGACTTTATGGCCCGTTTCGAACTGCAAAAACTCTACATCGATGGCGCGTACAGCGATGCCAGCGGCGACGCCACTTTCGAAGCCATCAACCCTGCCAACGGTGAAGTCCTTGCCCAAGTGCAGCGTGCGACGTTCGAGGACGTCGAGCGCGCCGTGGTCAGTGCCGAAAAGGGCCAGAAGGTCTGGGCCGCCATGACCGCCATGCAGCGTTCGCGCATCCTGCGTCGCGCCGTGGACATCCTGCGCGAGCGCAACGATGAACTGGCCGCCCTGGAAACCCTGGACACCGGCAAGGCCTACTCCGAAACCCGCTACGTCGACATCGTCACCGGCGCCGACGTGCTGGAATACTACGCCGGCCTGGTGCCGGCCATCGAAGGCGAGCAGGTTCCGCTGCGCGCCACTTCATTCGTCTACACCCGTCGCGAGCCCCTGGGCGTGGTGGCCGGTATCGGCGCCTGGAACTACCCGATCCAGATCGCCCTGTGGAAATCCGCCCCGGCCCTGGCGGCCGGTAACGCGATGATCTTCAAACCGAGCGAAGTCACCTCGCTGACCACCCTGAAACTGGCCGAGATCTACACCGAGGCCGGCGTTCCAGCGGGTGTGTTCAACGTACTGACCGGCAGCGGCCGTGAAGTCGGCACCTGGCTGACCGAGCACCCGCGCATCGAGAAAATCTCCTTCACCGGCGGCACCGACACCGGCAAGAAAGTCATGGCCAGCGCCTCGAGTTCTTCGCTCAAGGACGTGACCATGGAACTGGGCGGCAAGTCGCCGCTGATCATCTTCGACGACGCCGACCTGGATCGTGCCGCCGACACCGCGATGATGGCCAACTTCTACAGCTCCGGCCAGGTCTGCACCAACGGCACCCGCGTGTTCGTACCGAGCCACCTCAAGGCGGCCTTCGAAGCCAAGATCGCCGAGCGCGTGGCGCGCATCCGCATCGGTAATCCTGAGGACGAAAACACCAATTTCGGTCCGCTGGTGAGCTTCGCCCACATGGAAAGCGTGCTGGGCTACATCGAGAAAGGCAAAGCCGAAGGCGCGCGCCTGCTGTGCGGCGGCAGTCGCCTGACCGACGGCGAATTGGCCAAGGGCGCGTTCGTTGCCCCGACCGTGTTCACCGATTGCACCGACGAGATGACCATCGTGCGTGAAGAAATCTTCGGCCCGGTGATGAGCATCCTCACCTACGACACCGAAGAAGAAGTGATCCGCCGCGCCAACGACACCGACTTCGGCCTGGCCGCCGGCGTCGTCACCCGCGACCTGAACCGTGCCCACCGCGTGATCCACCAGCTCGAAGCCGGCATCTGCTGGATCAACGCCTGGGGTGAGTCGGCGGCTGAAATGCCGGTCGGTGGCTACAAGCAATCGGGCGTGGGCCGGGAGAACGGCATCAGCTCGTTGAACAACTTCACCCGCATCAAATCGGTACAGGTCGAGTTGGGCGATTACACGTCGGTGTTCTAAGCCGACATGAGGCCTTGAGTGAACGCCGTTGTGGCGAGGGGATTTAGCGAAACGTCGCACCGCCCCGTGGGGCTGCGTAGCAGCCCCTCCCCAAGGCCCCCCATTCTCCAGACAAGTCCAGTCGTCGGTTTTACGACTGCTGCGCAGCCGAACGGGGATAAATCCCCTCGCCACAGGTTGTGCGGCGTCAAGGCAACCGCGACCTGAACCCAATTCAAAAAGAGGGTGCATTTCATGTCCCAAGAATTCGATTACATCATCATCGGCGCCGGTTCGGCCGGTAACACCCTGGCCACCCGCCTGACCGAAGACGAAGGCGTCACCGTCCTGCTGCTCGAAGCCGGCGGCCCGGACTATCGCCTGGACTTCCGCACGCAAATGCCCGCTGCCCTGGCGTTCCCGCTGCAAGGCCGACGCTACAACTGGGCCTACGAGACCGACCCGGAGCCACACATGGATGGCCGCCGCATGGAATGCGGTCGCGGCAAGGGCTTGGGTGGTTCTTCGCTGATCAACGGCATGTGCTACATCCGCGGCAACGCCCTGGACTATGACAACTGGGCCAAGCTGCCGGGCCTGGAGGACTGGACCTACCTCGATTGCCTGCCGTATTTCCGTAAAGCCGAAACCCGCGACATCGGCCCGAACGACTACCACGGCGGCGACGGCCCGGTCAGCGTGACCACGCCCAAGGCCGGCAACAACCCGCTGTTCCACGCCATGGTCGAAGCCGGCGTACAGGCCGGTTACCCGCGTACAGAAGACCTCAACGGCTACCAGCAGGAAGGTTTCGGCCCGATGGACCGGACCGTCACGCCCAACGGCCGTCGCGCCAGCACCGCGCGCGGTTACCTGGACATCGCCAAGAAGCGCTCGACACTGACCATCGTCACCCACGCCCTGACCGACAAGATCCTGTTCGAAGGCAAACGTGCAGTCGGCGTGCGTTACCTGGTGGGCGCCGCTGAAGAGCGCGTCGAAGCCCGGGCGCGCAAGGAAGTGCTGCTGTGCTCCGGCGCCATCGCCTCGCCGCAGATCCTCCAGCGTTCCGGCGTCGGCCCGGCCCAGTTGCTGGAAAGCCTCGACATCCCGGTGGTCCACGACCTGCCAGGTGTCGGTGAAAACCTGCAAGATCACCTGGAGCTGTACCTGCAATACGCCTGCACCCAACCGGTTTCCCTGTACCCGTCGCTGCTCTGGTACAACCAGCCGGCCATCGGTGCCGAGTGGCTGTTCAACGGCACCGGGATCGGCGCCAGCAACCAGTTCGAGGCCGGCGGTTTCATCCGCACCCGTCCGGAATTCGATTGGCCGAACATCCAGTATCACTTCCTGCCGGTGGCGATTAACTACAACGGCAGCAACGGCGTGAAGGAACACGGTTTCCAGGCGCACATGGGCTCCATGCGCTCGCCAAGCCGTGGCCGGATCCAGGCCAAGTCCAAGGACCCACGCCAGTACCCGAGCATCCTGTTCAACTACATGGCGACCGAGCAGGACTGGCAGGAATTTCGCGACGGCATCCGCCTGACCCGCGAGATCATGCAGCAGCCGGCGCTCGACCCGTTCCGTGGCCGCGAGATCAGCCCGGGCATCGAGGTGCAAACGGACGAGCAGTTGGACCAGTTCATCCGCGAACATGCCGAAACCGCGTTCCACCCGTCCTGCTCGTGCAAGATGGGCACCGATGACATGGCGGTGGTGGACGGCGAAGGCCGTGTGCACGGCATGCAAGGGTTACGCGTGGTGGATGCCTCGATCATGCCGATCATCACCACCGGCAACCTGAACGCGCCGACGATCATGATTGCCGAGAAAATCGCCGACAAGATCCGCGGCCGCAACCCCCTGCCACGCAGCACCGCGCCGTACTTCGTGGCCGGCGATGCGCCGGTGCGCGGCAAGCCAA
Organism: Pseudomonas sp. CFII68; assembly: GCF_000416195.1. Lineage (NCBI taxonomy): Bacteria > Pseudomonadati > Pseudomonadota > Gammaproteobacteria > Pseudomonadales > Pseudomonadaceae > Pseudomonas > Pseudomonas sp. CFII68. The sequence goes on along the minus strand of NZ_ATLN01000120.1, from coordinate 32,396 downwards.
TGCGTGAAGTGGGGCCTACCGCCCAGTAAGACTCAGGACCGCAATCGCGAGCAAGCTCGCTCCCACAGGGGATTGGTGACGGACACAGATTTTGTGACCACCAGAGATCCACTGTGGGAGCGGGCTTGCTCGCGAAAGCGGTGGGTCAGCCTGCATCAATATTGAATGTGCCGCCGTCTTCGCGAGCAAGCCCGCTCCCACAAGGGTCCGGTGGTGAACACAGACTTTGTGATCAGCGAAAATCCCTTGTGGGAGCGAGCTTGCTCGCGATGGCGTCCAACCTGACACCCCAAACGCCCATCTGCCTTGATCCCTCCCCCACCCCAGGCCTACTCTAGAGCCACCGCGTCAACACGCCGCACCTCGCAGCATCGCCACTCCAGACAAGGAGGTTCCATGTTCGACTTCCACCCCCAGCTCAAGCAGCGTTTTGCGGCCTTGCGCACGGGCGCCGAATTCTTTTCCCTGCGTTACGTGCGCGAGTCCGGCCAGCACTTGTCGGTGCGCAAGAATGTCGCCGAACCGCCAAGCCTGGGCCGTGATGAAGGGGCGATGCTCACCGTGCGGGTCAACGGGGTCGAGGCGTATGCCGCTACCAACGACCTGTCCCAGGCCGGCCTGCAAGCGGCACTGGAACGCGCCGAGCAACATGCGCGCGGGCTCAAGCCCCATGCCCTGCTGGACCTGCGCGAGCAAGCGGTGTCCAGCGACCGCGCCGATTACTTCTCGCCAAATTTCGACCAGGCCTTCCCGCCACTGAGCGATTGCTACCAATTGCTCGGCGACGAGTCAGCCGCAGTGCCCCAGGACGAGCGCCTGGTGAACTGGCAAGCCAGCATCGGCCTGACCCAGGTCGAGCAGATCTACCTCAACAGTGCCGGCGCTGAACTGCGCCAGGCTCAACGCTTCATCTACCCGGCCCTGGAAGTCACCGCCTTCGACGGCAACGACAGCCAGACCCGCACCCTGGGCCGGGAAAATTTCGGCCAGCAAGGCGGCTTCGATGTAATCAGCCGCAGCGGCCTGATCGGCGCCGGGCGGAAAATCGCCGACCAGGCCCTGCAACTGCTGCTGGCGCCAAACACACCACAAGGCCCCCGCGACCTGCTGCTGATGCCCGACCAGATGATGCTGCAGATCCACGAGTCCATCGGTCATCCGCTGGAACTGGACCGCATCCTCGGGGACGAGCGCAATTACGCCGGCACCAGCTTCGTCAAGGCCAGCGATTTCGGCCACCTGCAATATGGCTCCAGCCTGTTGAACGTGACCTTCGACCCGGACATTCCCGAAGAACTGGCGAGCTACAGCCATGATGACGATGGCAGCGCCGCCAGCAAGCAGTTCCTGATTCGTGAAGGCCTGTTGCTGCGTCCACTGGGCGGCGCACTGTCACAGTTCCGTGCTGGCCTGGACGGTGTCGCCAACAGCCGCGCCTGCGGCTGGAATCGTCCGCCCATCGACCGCATGGCAAACCTGAACATCGAACCTGGCGACCAGTCCCTGGAACAGCTGATCCAAGGCACCGAGCACGGCGTGCTGATGCGCACCAACCGCTCCTGGTCCATTGACGACGCCCGCAACAAATTCCAGTTCGGCTGCGAGTGGGGCCAGTTGATCGAGAACGGCGAGCTCAAGGGCGTGGTGAAGAACCCCAACTACCGGGGTATTTCCGCACAATTCTGGAAGAGCCTGCGCGCCGTGGGCGATGCCAGTACCTCCCGGGTCCTGGGCACGCCGAACTGTGGCAAGGGCGAACCGAACCAGGTCATTCGTGTCGGCCATGCGTCGCCGGCCTGTGTGTTCAGCAACGTTGATGTGTTTGGGGGGGATGCCTGATATGAGCACCGTCAATAATCAGGCCGAGGCATTCAAGGTGTTGGTCGACTGGCTGCGCGATGCGCTGCATGAGCAGGAACAGTTCACCTTGGGTTATGCCGCCGAGTCCTCGGCTTTCGTGCGTTTCAACCACGCCAAGGTGCGCCAGGCCGGGCAGGTGCAGCAGGCCAATGTCAGTTTCAAATTGATCGACGACGGGCGTCACGCCGACCTGCAGATCACTTTGTCCGGCGATACCGAGACCGACCTGCAACGCCTGTCCGAGGGCCTGCAACAGCTGCGCGAAACCTTGCCGCTGCTGCCTCGCGATCCGTATCTGTTGCTCAACCCCGACCATTGGCAGAGCCATAACGTGCAGGACCATCCGTTGCCTGACACCGAGCAGGCCGTGGCTGAAATCAGCCGCGCCGCCGAGGGCCTGGACCTGGTGGGGTTCTATGCGGCCGGGCCCATCAGCCGGGGTTTCGCCAGTTCGTCGGGAGCGTTCGGCTGGCATCAGGCCAACAGCTTCAACTTCGATTTCAGCCTGTTCCATGAAAACGGCCAGGCGGTAAAAGCCAGCTACGCCGGGCATGCGTGGAGCAGCGAAGGATTTGCCCGGCGCTTCGAGCAGGCTCGCGAGCAACTGGCGTTTCTCGGCCGCCCGCTGCGCACATTGCCGCCCGGCGAATACCGCGCCTACCTGGCGCCGGCCGCCCTGGAAGAGATCATGGGCATGCTCAGTTGGGGCGGGTTCTCGGCCCGGGCGATTGCCAGCAAACAGAGCCCGTTGCAGAAGTTCTACGCCAACGAAGCCAGCCTGAGCCCCAACGTGTGGCTGAGCGAGCAGGTCAGCGGCTCCTTGAGCCCGGCGTTTTCCGACGAAGGTTATCCCCGCGATGACCTGGCGCTGATCGCCAAAGGCACGGCCAATGCGCAGTTGATCAACTCCCGCAGCGCCGCCGAATACGGCCTCGCCGCCAACGGCGCCAGCAGCTACGAATACCCCACGGCGCTGGACATGCAGGGCGGACAACTGGAGCAGAAATACATCCTCGAGCAACTTGGCACCGGGCTGTATATCAGCAACCTCTGGTACCTGAACTACTCGGACCAACCGGCCGCCCGCCTGACCGGCATGACCCGCTTCGCCACGTTCTGGGTCGAGAACGGCCAGATCGTGGCGCCGGTCAGCACCATGCGTTTCGACGACAGCGTCTACAGCCTGCTCGGCTCGCAACTCGAAGCCCTGACCCGAGAGCGGGAACTGCTGCTCTCGGCCAGCACCTACAGCCAGCGGGCCACGGCCTCGATGTTGTTGCCGGGTGCGCTGGTCAAGCGGTTGACCTTGACGCTGTAAAAAAGCATCGCGGGCAAGCCTTGCTCCCACAGGATGTGCGCCGTACATGTGGGAGCAAGGCTTGCCCGCGATGAAGCCAACAGACACCCGAACACAAACAAGAGGTCCCATGCCCAACCGCGCACCGCTCGACGCCGTCACCGCCCGCTGGCTTCCGTGGGTGGTGGCGATTGCCTTCTTCATGCAGTCCCTGGACGGGACCATCCTCAACACCGCCCTGCCCGCCATGGCCAGTGACCTGGCGGAAAACCCGTTGCGCATGCAGGGCGTGATCATTGCCTACATGCTCACCGTGGCGTTGCTGATCCCGGCCTCGGGCTGGATCGCCGACCGCTTCGGCACCAAGAAGATTTTCTTCGGGGCGATCCTGCTGTTCAGCTTCGGCTCGTTGCTGTGCGCCTTGTCCAGTTCGTTGAGCATGCTGATCGGCGCTCGGGTCGTCCAGGGACTGGGCGGTGCGCTGATGCTGCCGGTGGGCAGGCTGGTGGTGCTGCGGGCCTATCCGCGCTCGGAACTGGTGCGGATCATGGGCTTCATCACCATTCCCGGCCTGCTCGGCCCGCTGATCGGGCCGACCATGGGTGGCTGGATGGTCGAGTACCTGACCTGGCACTGGATCTTCATCATCAATCTGCCGGTGGGCGTGATCGGCTGTTATGCCGTGTGGAAGTTCATCCCCGACCTGCGGGGCAGCGAGCGCACGCGGTTCGATGGGTTGGGGTTCCTGCTGTTCGGCGCGGCGATGGTGCTGATCACCATCGCCATGGAAGGCCTGGGTGAACTGCACCTGCCGCACCTGCGCGTGATGTTGTTGCTGTTCGGCGGCATGGCCTGCCTGGCGGCCTATTGGCTGCGGGCCGGGCATGTCGAAAACGCGCTGTTCCCGCCGTCACTGTTCAAGACCCGAACCTTCGCTGTGGGGATTCTTGGCAACCTGTTCGCGCGCCTGGGCAGCGGCGCCCTGCCGTTCCTGGTGCCGTTGCTGCTGCAAGTCGCCCTGGGCTATTCACCGTCCCAGGCCGGGATGAGCATGCTGCCCCTGGCGGCGGCGGCCATGGTCGCCAAGTCCGTGGCCCGGCCGCTGATCGAGCGCTTTGGCTACCGCGCCGTGTTGACCAGCAACACCCTGGCCCTGGGCCTGATGCTGGCAAGCATGGGCCTGGTCAGCGAACAGACGCCGTACTGGCTGCTGCTGGCGCAACTGGCGGTGCTGGGCGCGATCAACTCGCTGCAATTCACCGCGATGAACACCGTGACCCTGATCGACCTGGACGACGCCAGCGCCAGCAGCGGCAACAGCCTGCTGTCGGTGGTGGCGCAGCTGTCCCTGAGCCTCGGCGTGGCCTGCGCCGGCGCCCTGCTCGGCGGCTTTACCGCCCAGGTGGGTAACGATGGGGTGGAGACAGTACTGGGGGCGTTCCAACTGACGTTCGTGACGGTGGGGATCATGGCGATGCTGGCGGCGACGATTTTCTCGCAGTTGTCACGCGAAGACGGGCGACGGGTGAAACGGCCGGATGAGCATATCGAGCATTAGACCGTAGCCTCTGTGGTGAACAAGACACTTGTGGGAGCAAGGCTTGCCCGCGATCCAGGCGACTCGGTGTTTCTGGGGAAAATGCATCGCCTGGATCGCGAGCAAGCTTTGCTCCCACAGCTCCAGAGCTCCAGAGTTCCCAAGGCTTCTGGAATTGCCAGCCCCCCCCGGGCAGGCCCTGCCCTCACAGCTCGTCCAGAACTTTCGAAGAAAGTGGCACGAGGCTGCTACACTGCGCGACATTTTGTTTTGCAGGCCAGTCCCGTGACCACCATTGCCACCGCTTTTAATACTTTGCCGCTGTCCGCCGCCATGCTGGCTAACCTCGAATCACTCGGTTATGCCCAGATGACGCCGATCCAGGCGCAAAGCTTGCCGGTGATCCTCAAGGGCATGGACCTGATCGCCCAGGCCAAGACCGGCAGCGGCAAGACCGCCGCCTTCGGCATCGGCCTGCTGAACCCGATCAACCCACGCTTCTTCGGCTGCCAGGCGCTGGTGATGTGCCCGACCCGTGAGCTGGCCGACCAGGTCGCCAAGGAAATCCGTCGCCTGGCCCGCGCCGAAGACAACATCAAGGTCCTGACCCTGTGCGGCGGCGTGTCCTTCGGCCCGCAGATCGCCTCCCTGGAACACGGCGCCCACATCATCGTCGGCACCCCTGGACGCATCCAGCAGCACCTGCGCAAGGGCTCGCTGGTCCTGGACGGCCTCAACACGCTGATCCTCGACGAAGCCGACCGCATGCTCGACATGGGTTTCTACGACGCCATCGAAGACATCATCCAGCAGACCCCGGAACGCCGCCAGACGCTGCTGTTCTCCGCCACCTACCCGGTGGGCATCAAGCAACTGTCGTCCAAGTTCATGCGTAACCCGCAGCAAGTGAAGGCCGAGGCGTTCCACTCCGACGCGCAGATCGAGCAGCGCTTCTACGAGATCTCTCCCGAGGAGCGCATGGACGCAGTGGTCAAGGTCCTGGCGCATTTCCGCCCGGCCTCCTGCGTGGCGTTCTGCTTCACCAAGCAGCAGGTCCAGGAAACCGTCGACCACCTGACGTCCAAGGGCATCTCGGCCGTCGGCCTGCACGGCGACCTGGAACAGCGCGACCGCGACCAGGTACTGGCCATGTTCGCCAACCGCAGCACCTCGGTGCTGGTCGCCACTGACGTGGCGGCCCGCGGCCTGGACATCGATGCCCTGGACATGGTGATCAACGTCGAACTGGCCCGGGACTCGGAAATCCACATCCACCGCGTCGGCCGCACTGGCCGCGCCGGTGAGAAAGGCATCGCCATCAGCCTGGTGGCGCCGTCCGAAGCCCACCGCGCCCAGGCCATCGAGCAACTGCAGAAGTCGCCACTGAGCTGGGACCAACTGGACAACCTCAAGTCCCAGGGCGGCGGCCCGCTGTTGCCGGCCATGAGCACCCTGTGCATCGGTGCCGGGCGCAAGGACAAGGTCCGCCCCGGTGACATCCTCGGCGCCCTGACCGGCGAGGCCGGCATCCCTGGCGCCCAGGTCGGCAAAATCGCGATCTTCGATTTCCAGGCCTACGTGGCCGTGGAACGCGGCATCGCCAAACAGGCCCTGCAACGCCTGAACGATGGCAAGATCAAGGGCCGGTCGTTGCGGGTGCGGATCCTATAACCGATCGCCTGACGAACAGAGATCAAACTGTGGGAGCGAGCTGTGTGGGAGCAAGGCTTGCCCGCGATGAAAACGCCGCGGTCTCTTGAGGACCGCAGCGCCTGGATCGCGAGCAAGCTTTGCTCCCACACAGCTCGCTCCCACATTCAGTTATGTGGGAAAGCTGAGAGGACACCGTTTTGCGCTCTACCGAAGTCGTGATCATTGGCGCTGGCGCCGCGGGGTTGATGTGCGCGCTGACTGCGGCCGCGCGCGGGCGGCAGGTAATGTTGCTGGACCACGCCAACAAGGCCGGCAAGAAGATCCTCATGTCGGGCGGTGGGCGCTGCAATTTCACCAACATGTACACCGAGCCAGGCAATTTTCTCTCGCAGAACCCGCACTTCTGCAAATCCGCCCTGGCCCGCTACACCCAGTGGGATTTCATCGCCCTGGTGGCCAAGCACGGCGTGCCCTATCACGAGAAAAAGCTCGGCCAGTTGTTCTGCGATAACAAATCCAGCGACATCCTCGGCCTGCTCTTGGATGAATGCGACCAGGCCGGCGTCAGCCTGCACCTGGACACCTCGATTACGCAGATCGAAAAAGCCGACGGCGGCTACCTGCTGCAAACCACCCTCGGCGCCATCGCCTGCCAGTCCCTGGTGATCGCCACGGGCGGGCTGTCGATCCCGACCCTGGGGGCAACCGGCTTCGGTTATCAGGTGGCAAAACAGTTTGGCCATGAGCTGCTGCCGACCCGCGCCGGCCTCGTGCCGTTCACCATCACCGACCAGCTCAAGACCCTCTGCACCGAACTCTCGGGCACCTCGGTGGATTGCCTGGTGAGCTGCAACGACCAGAGCTTTCGCGAGAACATCCTGTTCACCCACCGCGGCCTGAGCGGTCCGGCGATCCTGCAGATCTCCTCGTTCTGGGAATCGGGGGACACGGTGCAGATCAACCTATTGCCCGACCACGACGTGCCGCAATGGCTGCAACAACAGCAGGCCGAACGCCCCAATAGCGAACTCAAGACGTTGCTGGGCGAGTTGTTCACCAAGAAAATGGCCAACCTGCTGGCCGACACCTGGTTCGTCTCCAAACCCATGAAGCAGTACACCCACGCGGAGCTGGCAGACATCGCCGAGAAACTGGCGAGCTGGAACGTCGTCCCCGCCGGCACCGAAGGCTACCGCACCGCCGAAGTCACCCTGGGCGGCGTCGATACCCGGGAAGTCTCTTCCAAGACCATGGAATCGCTGAAAAGCCCCGGGCTGTATTTCATCGGCGAAGTGCTCGACGTCACCGGGCACCTGGGCGGGTTCAACTTCCAGTGGGCGTGGGCGTCGGGGTATGCGGCGGCGCAGTACGTCTGACCCCGCCCCATGTTGTACCTGCTTTTGTGGCGAGGGGATTTATCCCCGCTGGGCTGCGCAGCGGCCCCCAAACCAGGCAACTCAGTGTGTCAGTAAGATTGAGTTCACTGTTTTAGGGCTGCTGCGCAGCCCAGCGGGGATAAATCCCCTCGCCACAGAGGTGGAGGTGCTCTTCGCATGCCGGAACACTTTTTGCGGTCAGATGTGATCGCCGCCATTGCGTCGGCGTCATTACTGCCTCAATTTAGCGTCATTGCCCGTCAGGCCTGTGCACTTCATGTCAGCGAACTCGTTTAGTCAGTCTTTGCGTCGCCTTTGGGCGTTGGATAAGTTCAGTTATAGCGTGCGGGTCTTCATCGCCCTGACCGGCAGCATGGGGCTGTGCTGGTACCTGGATGAAATGGCGCTGCTGATTCCCTTGTTCCTGGGCATCATCGCCAGTGCCCTGGCCGAGACCGACGACAGTTGGCAGGGCCGCCTCACCGCGCTGGCCGTGACCCTGGTGTGCTTCACCGTCGCGGCGTTGTCGGTGGAGCTGCTGTTCCCCTACCCCATCCTGTTCATCATCGCCCTGGCCCTGGCAGCCTTTGGCCTGACCATGCTTGGCGCCCTGGGTGAGCGCTATGGCGCCATCGCCTCGGCTACGCTGATTCTGTCGGTCTACACCATGATCGGCGTGGACCAGCGCGGCGGCGCCGTCAACGATTTCTGGCATGAACCCCTGCTGCTGGTCGCCGGTGCCGCGTGGTACGGCTTGCTGTCGGTGTTGTGGCAGGCGTTGTTTTCCAACCAACCGGTGCAACAAAGCCTGGCGCGGCTGTTTCGCGAACTGGGGCGCTACCTGAAACTCAAATCGTCGCTCCTGGAGCCGATCCGCCAACTGGACGTCGAAGCCCGCCGCCTGGAACTGGCCCAGCAAAACGGCCGGGTGGTCGCTGCGCTCAACAGCGCCAAGGAAATCATCCTGCACCGTGTGGGCAATGGCCGCCCCGGCTCGAAAGTCAGCCGGTACCTGAAGCTGTACTTCCTGGCCCAGGACATCCACGAACGCGCCAGCTCTTCTCACTACCCCTACAACGCCCTGGCCGAGGCCTTCTTCCACAGCGACGTGCTGTTCCGCTGCCAGCGCCTGCTGCGTCAGCAAGGCAAGGCCTGCCAGGCACTGGCCGAGTCAATCCAGCTGCGCCAGCCATTCGTCTACGACGCCACCTTTGCCGAAGCCCTCAACGACCTGCACGCGTCCCTCGAACACCTGCGCATCCAGAGCAACCCGGCCTGGCGCGGCTTGCTGCGTTCCTTGCGGGCACTGTCGGTGAACCTTGCCACCATGGACCGCCTGCTCAGCGACGCGAGCAACCCCGACGCCCTGGCCGACGCCACCGACAGCAGCCTGCTCGACCGTTCGCCGCGCAACCTCAAGGATGTCTGGCTGCGCTTGCGCACCCAGCTCACGCCCACCTCGCTGCTGTTCCGGCATGCCCTGCGCTTGCCCCTGGCCCTGAGCGTCGGCTACGCCATGGTGCATCTGATCCACCCGTCCCAGGGCTATTGGATCATCCTCACCACACTGTTCGTGTGCCAACCCAACTACGGCGCCACACGGCGCAAGCTCGGCCAGCGGATCATCGGCACCGCCATCGGCCTGACGGTGGCCTGGGCATTGTTCGATCTGTTTCCCAACCCGCTGGTGCAATCGAGCTTCGCCATTGCCGCCGGGGTGGTGTTCTTTACCAACCGCACCACCCGCTACACCCTGGCGACGGCGGGCATCACCATCATGGTGCTGTTCTGCTTCAACCAGGTGGGCGACGGCTACGGGCTGCTGTTGCCACGGCTGCTCGATACCTTGCTCGGGAGCCTGATTGCCGGGCTTGCGGTCTTCCTGTTCCTGCCTGACTGGCAAGGTCGTCGGCTGAACAAAGTGCTGGCCAATACGCTGACCTGCAACAGCATCTACCTGCGCCAGATCATGCAGCAGTACGCCGCCGGCAAAAGCGACGACCTGGCCTATCGCCTGGCCCGACGCAACGCCCACAACGCCGATGCCGCGTTGTCCACCACGCTGGCGAACATGCTGATGGAGCCGGGGCATTTCCGGAAGGAGGCCGATGTGGGCTTCCGCTTCCTGGTGTTGTCCCACACCCTGCTCAGCTACCTGTCAGGCCTGGGTGCCCACCGGGGCACCGAACTGCCGGCGCAGGTGCGCGAGCAACTGATCGATGGCGCGGGAGTGAAGCTGGCGACAAGCATCGACGAAATCGCCCAGGGCCTGGCGAGTAAAACGCCGATAGTGGTTCAAAGCGACGAGGAGGAGGCCCTGGCCAATGAGCTTGAGCAGATGCCCGATGAAATCGACGAAGGACAGCGGTTGGTGCAGACGCAATTGGGGTTGATCTGCCGCCAGCTCGGTCCGTTGCGGACCTTGGCGGCGCATCTGATCAAGGACACTGGCGAGGCTTGAGGGTTGTGGTGAATGGGCCGACCCCTTCGCGAGCAAGCCCGCTCCCACAGGAGTACGCATTCCAAATGTGGGAGCGGGCTTGCTCGCGAAGAGGCCTGTCCAGGCAACTCAACCTTTAAATAAGCTCACATTCCATGTTGCTTGAGCAACCGCGCATAACTCCCATCCGCCTTCATCGCCGCGATCTCCCGGTCAAACCCCGCCACGATCCGCTCATGCTCCGGGTTCTTCAAGCTGACCAGGATGTGCAGGCTGTTTTCACTCAATGCCTTGGGCATGAATTCCACGGCGTTGCGCACCTTGGCCGATTCGCGGGCCAGGTAATAGCGGGCGACGTACTCGTCTTCCAGGGTCAACTTCACACGATCGGCAGCCAGCATGCGCACTGCCATCGCGAAGTTATGCACAGGGACTTTCTGCATTAGCAGGTCTTCGTCGAAGTCCTTGGAGTAGGCATAGCCGCGAACCACGGCGATGGGATAGGCACGCAGCTGTTGCAGGCTGTCAAACTGGATCGCTTCGTCCTTGCGCTTGATGAAACGCACACGGTTGAGCAAATACTCAGCCGAGAACTGGCCGATGTGAGTGCGCTCCTCGCTGTACCAGGCGTTGACCAGCACGTCATAGCGGCCCTCGCCGATGCCCAGCATCGCCCGGGCCCAGGGCACTTGTTCGAAGTCCGTGGCATAGCCGGCCCGCGCCAGGGCCGTGCTGACGATATCGGTCGCCAGGCCACCATTGATCAAGGTGGAATCGGTAAAGGGCGGCCAGCCATCGGCGACCAGACGCAGCTTTTGCGCGCAGGCCTCATAGCTCAATAACAGCAACCCGATCAATGCAAGAGCTCGATGCAATCGCGGCATGCCAAACGTCCTTGACGGGTTCAAAGCCCGGTTTGTTTTTAGCCGACACTCAACAGGCATTCTCAGACACCCGGTCCTAACATTAGCTCATTGGAACCGCTGCGCAGCGCTGTCACGAAGATTACACAAAGACGACAACGCCGCGACAGAGGAATGATGGCATTTTGGCCTTTATCGCAGATTTTCCAGTCGACCGAGAAAGAGACTTCCGGGCCAAGCACGCTTAATATCGGCATCAGGTTCTTCAGGAAATTCAAAAAAATGGATATCGAGTGGGTCTGCAAACATCACAGTGACCTGAGCAAGGAACAGCTGTATGCCATCCTCAAATTGCGTGCCGACGTGTTTGTTGTCGAGCAGAACTGCGCCTACCCGGATGTTGACGGCCTGGACCTTGAAGGCGACACCTGCCATTTGATGGCCTGGCAGGACAACCACCTGGTGGCCTACCTGCGCCTGCTCGATCCGCACTCGCAAAACAGTGACGTGGTGATCGGGCGCGTGGTCATCGCGCCCCACGCACGCGGCCAGGGGCTGGGCCACACCTTGATGGAACAGGCGCTCAAGCAGGCCGAGAAGCATTGGCCCGGTACCTCGATCTCATTGTCGGCCCAGGCGCATTTGCAGGGGTACTACGGGCGGTATGGGTTTGAAGTGGTGGGGGTGGAATATATGGAGGATGGGATTGCGCATATTGGTATGCATCGGCCGTAGGAGCTGCCGCAGGCTGCGATCTTTTGATCTTGATCTTTCGTTTGAGATTCAAGTGTCTGGGGAAAGATCAAGATCAAAAGATCGCAGCCTCGTTGCACTCGTCAGCTCCTACGGATACTCCAGCACCGCCTTGATCCGCGGCAAATTCCCCTCGATCCACCCCCGATCGATCGCCCCCCAATCGCGAATCCGATAACGCCCGGCATGATTGCGCGCGCCGTCCTCTTGCTCGAACTCACACACGATATCCAGGTCAGCCAGCGCGGCAATGGTGTCCTGGGCCGTACGCCGGGGCATGCCGGTGGCTTCGGTGAGCGCCGGGACGTTGCTGGCGGCACCGCTGTCGATCAGGTAAGCCACGTACAAGCGACGGTAGAAGCTAGTCTTGGTCTTGCTGACATCCATTCGGTCATTCCTTGTGGGGTTGCAGATCCCGCCAGGTCAGGTACACCCGCAGGTCGAATTCCAACTGGTGATACCCCGGCAGCATGTGCTCGCAGAGTTGGTAGAACGCCTTGTTGTGGTCCGACTCCTTGAAGTGCGCCAGTTCGTGCACCACGATCATCTTCAGGAACTCGGGCGCCGCGTCCTTGAACAGCGCAGCGATGCGGATTTCCTTCTTGGCCTTGAGCTTGCCGCCCTGGACCCGCGACACCGCGGTATGCAGGCCGAGGGCGCGGTGGGTCAGGTCCAGGCGACTGTCGAACAGCACCTTGTCGATGGCGGGCGCGTTACGCAGGTATTGCTGCTTGAGGTCCAGCGCATAACCGTACAGGGCCTTGTCGCTCTGGATCGGATGCCGGCCCGGGTAGCGCTGCTGCAGGTAATCGCCCAGGCGGTCCTGGGCGATCAATTGCTGCACTTGGGCTTGCAGGGCGGCGGGGTAGGCCTGGAGGTATTTGAGCGCGGTCATCAAGGGGCAACACAGTCACAAGAGGCCGCCAGTGTAGCGAATTCAAGCCTGCACCGCGCTCCAGTCGAACGGCGTGGCGAAGGCATTGGTGTCTTCGGCCATCAAGGGCCGCGCCACGAGGAACCCCTGCACGTACTCACAGCCATGGGCCTGCAGCCACTCATATTGCTCGCGGGTTTCCACCCCTTCGGCGATCACCCGCAAGCCCAGTTGCGTACACAGGTCAATCACCGAGGCGGCCAACGCGGCATCCCGGGGCGACCCCGGCAGGCGGGCGATCAAGTGCCGGTCGAGCTTGAGGGTATCGAGCTCAAGGTCGCGCAGATGCGTCAGCGAACAGGGCCCCGAACCGAAGTCATCCAATGCAACCCGCACCCCGAGGTGACGCAGCAGGCGCAATTGCTTTTGGGTTTCATCGGGGTTGCGCATCAGCGCATCCTCGGTCACCTCGACCTCCAGCTGCCGAGGCTTCAAGGCATGGCGCTCCAGGACCTGGCGCAACTCGGTCACCAGGTTGGGCATGCCGAACTGGGTGCTGCTCAGGCTCACCCCCAACACCAGGTCGTCAGCGAACAGGCGTTCCCAGACTTTGCGCTGAGCCGCGCTGCGATGATAAATCCAGCTGCCCAGGCGACTGATCAACCGCGCCTCCTCCAGCAAGGGCAGGAACAGGCCCGGCGGAACATCACCGACGCTGGGGTGCTGCCAGCGCAACAGCGCTTCGAACCCGCGGATCCGCCCGTCGACGATGCTCACCTGCGGCTGGTAGACCATATTGAAATCGCGGTTCTCGATGGCCGAGCGCACGCTCTCTTCCAGCATCAGCCGTGAACGGGCTCGACCGTTCATTTCATGATCGTAAAAACGGTATTGCTGACGGCCGGCACGCTTGGCTTCGTACATGGCGATGTCGGACGCCCGCAGCAACCCATCGAGATTGGCGCCACAGTCCGGGTACGTCGCGATGCCGATGCTGGCCCCAAGGGCCACGTCCATGCCTTCGATCTGCTGGCAGATGGCGACGCGCTCGATCAGTTTCTCGGCGATCTTGGCCGCCTGCTCGGGAAATTCCAGGTCCAGCAGCGCCGTGAACTCGTCCCCGCCCAACCGCGCCAGGATATCGAATGGGCGCAGGCAGGCCTTCAACTGTTCCGACACCCAGCGCAACACCCGATCCCCGGCATCATGCCCCAGCGAGTCATTGACCCGCTTGAAGCCATCGAGGTCCAGGTACAGCAACACCCAGTTGCTTTCCTGGCGCTCGCTGCGCATCAACAGGTTCTCCGCGGTCTGGTAGAACCCCCGGCGGTTAAGCAACCCCGTCAGCGGGTCCGTGACGGCCTGGTATTCGAGTTGCTGGTGCAAATGACGAACCACGGACATGTCCTGGAGCGTCACCACCATCGCCTTCTGCTCCGACGGCAACGGCGCGCAGGACAAGGCCACCGACACCTGCTGGCCGGGCGCCGTGCGCAGGACCGCGTCATGCAATCGCCAGGTTTCACCGCGACGATAGGCGTTGTGGATATCGGAATCGAGCCACTCGGGAATGTGCGGTTTCTGCAGGAAATCCAGGAACGGCATGCCCTGCAATTGCTCGGCGGTGGCATTGAGCAAACGGCAGGTAGAGGGGTTGGCGAAACGGATACAGCCATTCTCATCCACCACCAGGATGCCCTCGGCGGCGTTGTCCAGCACCGAGGCATTGAAGGCCCTGGCCGCTTCGAGATCCTGGCTCAGGCGCTGCAAGGCCCGGCGATTGCGCTGGTGCTCGAGCAACGCCTGGACCTTGGGCTTGAGGATCTGCGGATCGAAGGGCTTGAACAGGTAATCCACGGCGCCACTGGCGTAGCCCTTGATGACCGCATCCTGGGATTGCTCGTTGGCCGTCAGGAAAATGATCGGCGTGAGCCGCGTGCGCTGGCTGCCGCGCATCAGGCGCGCCACTTCGAAACCGTCCATGTCGGGCATCTGCACATCCAGCAGAACCAGGTCGATGTCGTGTTCGAGCAGCAGGTTTAGCGCCTCGACCCCCGAGGACGCGGTCATGACTCGCCAATCCTGACGCTGCAGCAAGGCACGCATGCTGAGCAGGTTTTCAGGGTAATCATCAACAATCAAAAGGACAGAGCTGTCTTCGCCGAGCGGTGGTTGCGCGCATTCCATGCTGCTTCTCTTATCGGGCGCCACGTCCGTTTTTACGTAGCAAAGCGGACAAATACTGTCCCCTCACTCTAGACCGGGATTATCAAAAGCAGTAGGTGTCAACGCGCCATCATCCAGACAAAGCCCGAAATAGCCGACTAACGGTCACCCTCCTCAGGCACAGAAACTGCACTGACACCCTCGACGGACAATTGACGTCAAACATCCGCCGAACGGTCAACAAAAAAAGCCCCTGTCCAGCGTTCCGAAACGCTTCAAAAGGGCGGTTTAAAGCCTCCCGCTACGGCATCCACCTTTACATCTCGATACGCAGGACCTGGACATGATCGATCTCGCAACCTGGAATTTGAGCATCCCCGAGGGCGCCCCACCGGCAACCATTGAAACCTCACAATTGGTTCAGGGCTTCAAGAACCAGTACTTCAACTCTGAAACCGGCACGGTGTTTTTCTGGGCCCCCGTGACAGGCGCCACGACGGCCAATGCTATTTACCCACGCAGCGAACTGCGCGAAACCAACAGCGACGGCACCTTGCGCAATTGGCTTTACCCGTCGGCGGACAACACCCTGCGCGCGACCGTCACCGTCAACCAGGTGCCCAGCACCGGCAAGATCGTGATCGGCCAGATTCATACCAAGGACAGCACCAGTCCGATGGTGAAACTGGAATACCAATACAAAGCCTACAGCTCCACCGGAAATATCGTCGCCAAGGTGCGCATTCGTCCTGATGACGCGACGGGCCAGGTCATTACCATCGCCACGGGCGTGACCCTCAACCGCAGCTTCTCCTACATGATCCACTTGAGCCCGAAGGGCGCGCTGGGCATTACTGCGGCGGGCTACAACTGGCGGACCACCGTTGATCCGAGCTGGAAAGTCAAACCGCTCTATTTCAAAGCGGGGGTGTATGTGCAGGACAACACCGGCTACGTCACCGAAGGTGGGAAAGTGACGTTCAGCCTGCTGGAAATCAAACACACCACTCTTTAACCACTGTCGCACCTTTGAAGGCATCCGTTTCCGGGTGCCTTTTTTTTGCCCCGTGTACGACGAAAGAACCAAATAGCCATTAGCCAATGGTTCCGAGAAAAATCGAGCTAGCCGACCAATGGTCGTTTGTCTCGGGCACCAAAGCGGCAAACGCAACTCTGACGGACTGTTGACGCCAACCCTCCGCCGGACGACCGCGCCAAATACTCGTCCGCGCACCCTTCTGGCCTCAGCAAAAGCGCGTCTTAGAGCCTCCGGCTGTGGCGTAAATCATTTCTTCTTCTCAGAAAGGATCCGAACATGGTCGATCTTGCAACCTGGAACCTGAGCATCCCCGAAGGCAGTCCGCCGAAAACCATCGAAACCCCTCGGCTGGTGGATGGGTTCCAGGACAAATATTTCAACTCCGAAGGCAGCACGGTGTATTTCTGGTCACCGGTGACCGGCACCAAGACTGAAAACGCGATCTATCCGCGCAGCGAATTGCGTGAGACCTACAAGGACGGCACCTTGCGCAACTGGGTCTATCCCGACGCCGACAACCAGTTACGGGCAAGCCTCGTTGTCAACCAGGTGCCCAGCAGCGGCAAGATCGTGATCGGACAGATCCATGCCAAGGACAGCAGCAAGCCCATGGTCAAGCTGGAATACCAATACAAGGAAGACAGCTCCACCGGGAACATCGTCGCCAAGGTCCGCATGCGGCCTGATGACAGCGAAGGCAGGGTGATTACCGTTGCTACGGGGGTGAAGCTCAATCGGTCCTTCTCTTACCGAATTCATCTTGATCGTACGGGCGATCTTGGCATTACCGCTGCCGGTCATAGTTGGTACACCACCGTCGGTGCCGCCTGGCGCGACAAGCCGTTGTATTTCAAGGCTGGGGTGTATGTGCAGGACAACAGCGGTTACACCAGCGAAGGTGGAAAAGTGACGTTCAGCGTGCTGGATATCGATCACAACACCTGAAATTTCACTTCCGATAATCTCGTAGGAAATCCCCTCTTGTGGCGAGGGGATTTATCCCCGCTGGGCTGCGAAGCGGCCCCAAAACCAGCACCCTCGAAACATCTGACACCGAGGTGGTGGCCATGGGGCCGCTTCGCAGCCAGAAATCAGGAGTACGGCATCCGGGGTTAGGTGGTGGCTTTGAATGTAGGGTTCATGGCGCGCTTACGGAAGGATGAACACCCGTAGAAGGTTAAGTAAGTGCCATTCAAGGCAGGCTTGTGCTTTATGAGCACAAGCCTGCCGCTAGCACAGCTCGCCAACCTAACTCCAAATCACTGTAGCTTCCCCGTCCCTTAATAATTGCATCGCCTCTGGGCCATTGAAGGCCTCCGGTTTCATATCAATGGTTAATACAGCTAAATCATCAAATTTCAGCTCTATCACTTCTAAATCTTCCGTCACGCTCCGGAGCTTTTTCCCGACAAGAGAACCCAAACTAGCGCCTGCAAGAGAATAGGAGTTGTAAATATTTAAAATTTCGCCCCTCGAAAAATAAATTTGCAAATATTCACTATCGCAAACTGTGCGCAGCACGTCGCTTCCACAAAGACATTCAAGAATACTCATACTAAAAATCCCATTATTTAATTTCAAAATGACTTTTCGACTGTGGTAACGTCTTACCACTATAGGGATCGACACCCTGGCCTGATTTATTTTCGTACTTAATGTAACCATTAGAATATCCTGGACTATTACCCTTCGGTGGCGTCGGCTGCATAAGGCGCATAGTACTCACTTGGCGATTATCGCCGCCTTTACCGTTCGTGAAAGCAGAGCCCGTGGTCTTTCCAGTGGGGTTAATAACAGGTGATGGACCGGAAGCACCTTTTGGCACTGGGAAGGTAGTACCGTTTGGCGAAACGACAAAATCAGGTGCGGCAGCCGCAGATCGCTCAACCTGGAGAGATGTCTCCGCGGTCTTTTCCAGCCCGCGAGCTCCTTGAATGGCTAGCCCCGCTGCTCCCGGTACTAAAGGAACCATAGCAAGTATGCCGTCAGCGGCGATACCGACGCCATCAACAGCCGCTGCACTATAATTTCCCTTTTGTATATTTTGTTGGAAACTAAACATACCAGCCGCAAGACTCATCGTTTCGATGGCAAGATCAGCATACTCACCGGTAGGGTCGACAAACTTGTAGGGGTTGTTGTTAGCATAGGCGTAACGATTGAAGCTATGCAGGTTATCTGCTTGGAAGTCGACCGGATCAACGCCCATAAATCTACCAAGCACTGGGTCATAATATCTGGCCCCCATGTATGACAACCCTGTGGCATCGTCATAGGCCCTACCGTGATAGCCGATCTTGTTATTGCTGCTGGGTGCTGATCGGTTCAGCTTCTCCCCATAGGGCTTGTAGTTCTCCTTCCACAGCAGATTGCCCGCAGCATCCGTGGCAGCCATCGGACTGCCGGAAATGTCGTTGTGGAAATAGGTGACAGTGTCGGCGATAGCAGCGCTGTTCAGCATTAAGGCCAGCAGACCTACACCGAGTCTCTTGATCAACGTTCTCAGAGCATCCATGTGTTCCTCTCCTTTATCCCAGCTCATGGGCTGACCCGCTGTGCGATGCGCTTGTCACCCAGATAGAAGTATTCGGTAAGCACACCTGCATTCATCTCGATTAATGGTTTACCTTTGGAATCGTGCATCTCGTAAACCTTACCGCTGGCCTTAGTCACGGCGCTGCGGTGATTGAGGCCGTCGTAGCTGTATTCCACCTTTTTCGCAGGAACAGAGCAGTTGATGCAGGTGAGGTTTGGCACGTCGTTGTAGGTATAGGTGTTGCCTAGGCTGCTGCTGACATTCCCATAGGCATCATAGCCAAAGGTACTGGCTCGCAATCCACTCACACTGCTTAGGCGGTTGCTGGTGTCATAGGCGTAGGCAAGACTGGATTGCCCGAGGGTTTGCTTGGTGAGATTGCCGCCCCCGTCGTAGGTGATGCTTCCCTGGCCCCAGAAGCCGACAGCGCTGGTCAGGCGGTTGATGTTGTCGTAGCCCAGCGTGCGGTTGAAGCTACTGTCAGCGGTGTCCCTGATTGTGGCTAGGTTGCCGACGCCATCATAGGTGTAGCTACTGTTGAGGTAGACGCTGGCAGGGGCGTTTTTTTGGGTGATGAAACTAGTCGGCCACAGGCGCGCATTCTGGCCATAAGTGGAGACGGTACCGTTGCTGTAGGTGATGCTTTGAATCAACCCGGACGGCCAATACTTCACATTGGTGGCGTAGCCTGAAACCATGGTGGGCCGTCCCAGTGCATCCGGCGTATAGCTCACCACACGGCCGGATTGCGGGTAGGTGATGCTGCTCAACTGATCATTGCCGTTATAAGCATATTTGGCAGTGAACACTTTGCCGTCCAATGCCAGACTTTCTTGGATCAGGTTACCTGCGGCGTCGTATGCAAAGCTGCGATTACCACCGCTGGTATTGCTGGTCACCAGTTTGCTGTCCTTGTTGTAGGTGTTGGTAACCGCAGGTGTGGCGCCAGGGTAGACGGTTGACTTAAGGCGATCCAAGGCGTCATAGGTGTACTTTGTAATTCCCGAAGCACCCACTTTTTTGGTAATCATATTGCCGACGATGTCACGACCATAAGTTGTGACACCCGTTTCAGGGTTGGTGACACTGATCAGGTAATTGCGAACGTCATAGCCGTAAGTGCGCTTTCGTCCGCCTTGTGTGACCGCCGTTATAAGACCGTTAGGGCTGCGTTCAATACTCACGTTAGCGGACGCTTCGGGAGCGGTAATGGCCATCAGCAACTGTTTGTCGGGGTCACCATAAGCACGGTAGGTGTAGGTCGTGGTTTTACCACGCTCATCCACGACCGACATATTGGCCGGACCATAGCTGCGAGATTGGAAAGTGCCATCGGCATTGCTCTGGCGAGTCAGGCGATCCAAGGCATCATATTGATAGCGCGTACCGGTCACCACGCCTGGGTTGGACTCAAAGGTTCTACGACCCAGGCCGTCATAAGTGAAAGTTCTGGTGACACCTGCCAACGTGACACTGGCGGGACGGCCAAACGGGTCGTATAGCGTTTTCTCCACCAAAGCTCCGCGAGTGGCGGTTTTCGAGGTGGAGGTGTAGGCAATGGTTTGGCGGTTGCCCACCGGAGGGGTGAACGATGTACGACGGTTCAGACCATCATAGGTATAAGTCGTGGTTTTACCTTCACCATTTGTTTCAGAGGTAATATTGCCTGCATTGTCCACCACGCGGGTGAGGGTGACACCCTCGGGGCGAATTTCGGTTTGTGCAATGCCGCGCTTGTAGTTTGAGTAGGCATAAACTCCGCCGCCAGGGGTCGTCTTGCTGGCGATGTTGCCTTGAACGTCATAGGTAAACTTTGTGGTTACCCCATCACGTGTTTCGGTCAGGACCTTACCATTGGTGTCGAAGGTGCGGGACAAAGATATGCCTGGGGAAGCCTCGCTCCTTAACTTCCCAACAATCCATTTATTAGCATCGTTAAAATAGCCAAGTGAAGTGATACGAGCGCCACCATTTGGGCCAGTCTCCACTCTACTTTGTGCGTTCCCATATGCATCATAGTTGCTGTATTGAGTAACATAAACCGCTCCCCCTATAACTATTTTTTTACTCTGCATATCAGCAGCACGAATCGCTGTATCCATTGCATAACCCAGATCCACAACTACATCTTTACCCCCAGCAATAGTCCGAGGTTGCCAAGTATACACCTCTGTATTACCTAAAGGATCGGTCTTTTCCATAAGATTGCCGATCATCCAAACGGTTTCTTCCGGAGCCGTGCCCAAGGGGCTTAGTGCCACCTTATACGAAGCACCTATGTACTTAAAAGTAGTCTGGCCTTTTGGGCCAACCTCCACAGTAACATCATACACCCCGCTCCGTCCTTTTTTGTAGCTATAGCTCCACTTCTCACCCGAAGACAAAGTTCGACTCAAAACTTTCTCACCCATACTTTCCAAAATCCAAGAGCTCGACTTTTGGGTAGCCCGAACGCGATGCGCAGTATAAGTATACTCGTAGGATGCTACGCCCCCAGCAGGATAGGTAATCGACTTGATTTTTCTTGCGCTCAGCGTCGGAACATCTCTTTTATAGATATCTAACTGCTTATAAGCACCCGGATAATAACTATACTTCCAGCTTTCACCAGTGCTATATGTTACAGAGTTAAGCACACGAGAATTAAGAGCATCAGGCTTTAAATAACCATAAGTCACAGAAAACCCAGAACCGCTAGCGACCTTAGTCAACTTTGCCGATGCATCATCATAAGAAAAATCGACAATTCGCCCATCGCTAGCAACGATCTTAGTTAATAGTGTCGCAGGCTTCTCAACGGAGGATATATCCCCTTTCGAATCAGGCCCCGCGCCCCGATGAGGGGGAAGGTCAACCATTGCGGGCATTGCCCAGAGAGAGAAATGAGTTCCGAACGTTTTATATGTAAAAGTTAGTTTGTTACCGTTTGCATCAGTAGCGGTTTTTGCAACCATATAGGTTTGCGTACGTGGCGCTACGAAGGTATATCCCTCATCTGCAGGATAAGAGTCAAAATCGTTTAAATATCGCTGACCGATTCGCCGCTCAGAAATATTTCCGTAATCGTAGATCACACCCTCAGGAGAAGTGACTTTGACTATATTACTATCACAGCGAATTCGCCAGTTGTTCTTTGTACGCGCCTCATGATTCCCTATACTGTATATATTTTCAACAGTCCCATCAGGAAACTCGATAACAGGCAAAGGTCCTTGATTGGACAGCTTATCAGTCAAAGCCGAAAACTGGGCATGCGAAGTTGTCGTAGCACATAGATCCACCAATAGATTGCGCTTATAAAAAGTTAACAATGTATTATACGCCGACCCATAATTCCATGCATTTTCCACACTGAGCTTAGGGGCTACATCAATGGACCAGCCCGGACCTAATTGAGCCGAACGATATGAGTTTGATAACGTCGCAGTCAAGGCAGCAGAAACACGCGCCATGCTATAAGTCCGCCACAAAACAATATCCAACCCTCCATTTCCTGGCAATATCATATCCTTGTGTTTAATCCATAAATTACCGCTCCGGGGATCTACTGAGTCGGGAATCTCTGGTCCATTATTAACATCCGCGAACTCTGGCAAGAAATCGACCCCACCTTTCCCTCCTCCCCCCGTCACTCCCATCGCCAGTGCCAAATTCGAAAAAAACAACATACCCCATAAACCAAACACTACCCACGACCTAATAAAAACAAAACCACTAAATATATCAATCATTCCTTTGCACCCTCAATTCGACCCGCAAATCCCATTTAATAAAACTGACAGCCATTGCAAGACTAGAAAAATTTCAATTTTATCACTGCACAAACTCTCCTTTTAAATTTAGCTTCGTGATTAGAGCGGTTGAATTAGCTGCATTTTTTGCCTATATTCAGTAGTCACTCCCCTTGCTGCGTCACCATCCGATATGACCTTTGGAGTAATTAATACGATCAATTCAGTTCGGCCATGGCTGCTCTGCTTATCGCTGAACAACCAGCCTAGTCCCGGTATGGCTCCAAGATACGGTACACGGCGGTCTTGCCGAGATTCGTCCTGCTTGATAAGCCCTCCAAGCAAAACTGTCTGCCCACTCTGCACAGCAACCTGAGTGGATACGGAACGAGTGGAAATACTTGGATTACCGTTACTATCTACGATCTTGCTAGCATCGCTAACCTGCTGTTGAATATCCATGTATACCAAGCCACCAGGATTTATCCGAGGCACGACGTCAAGAATGACGCCTGTCTGTATGTATTGAACACTGCTAGTACTAACTGACGTATTATCCAAATTTATTGTAGTTTGGTTGATTGGAATATTATCCCCAACTTGGATCTGCGCATTCTGATTATTCATTACCACTAAAGATGGAGCCGAAAGCACACGGGTATTACCGTTGCTCTCCAAAGCGTGCAGTGCAACTTGCAGATTATCACTGACAAAAGAGTAGAAAAGCGTATCCGTGGATTTAAGTGCAGCGCCGCCTGCCCCCAGAGCTCCTTGACTGCCTGAAGCATTCTGAATTCCAGGAGTTCCTGACTTACCGGCTAACCGGCCCAGATACCACTGCACGCCGAGATTCATACCATCTGTAAGACTGACTTCAAGAATCCGAGTCTCAATTTGTACTTGCAAAGGAGGATTATCCAATCTGCGAATCGCGGCCTGAATCTCCTGCCACTGTGTCGGACGACAGCGTACTAACAGTTGATTACTGCTTTTCTGAGCTGTAATACGTACGGGGTTATCGGTTTGACCTACGGTCGCAGAATTACCTTCAGGGGTCTCCTCACTCTGTTGCTCTTGCAACTCTTCAGACTCCAAAGAGTCTACCCTCGGCTCTAGTTCATCGCTATTCGTAGGTGTAGAAGACAGACTACCAAGGCCTCCCGTATCTTTATTCGATGACAGAGTAATTGTGCGTAACCCCGGCGCAATCTGAGCACGTTCTTTATGTTCCACCGCGTTGCTGACGTAGATCTGCCGCAGATAGTGAGCCAAGTCCGTGGCTTTCATATTACGCACGTCGTACACATACATTTGGGGCTCATATCCCCCGCCCTGATCGATTGTATCGATCCAGCGACCGACTTCATCCAGATACTCCGGCTGGGAGGAAATAGCGACGATCGCATTGGTTCGCTCAATTGGCAGAAAACGCACCATCCCAGCCAAGGGCGTGCCGCTGCGCGGGCCGAAAAGTTGGTTCAACTCAGGTATCAGCTCGGCGACATTGGCGCGCTGCAAACCGTAGACTCCAATGGACATTCCTTTGAGCCAGTTAAGGTCGAAGGTATCAATTGTGTCTTGGTAATTATTCAGCTCATCGGCCGTACCGGCCATGACTAAAATATTGCGAGCAGAATCCATCAGGAGAAATGAATTTTCCCGAGCGAATGGCTTGAGCAGCTTTTGCATTTCCACGGCAGAGATGTAGTCAAGGGTGAATAACTTGGCACTCAACCCAATGCTTGGAGCTGGCATACGGTATTGTGGTGTCAGTTGCCCAGCCACCGCCTGATTGGCGGGAACCACTAAGTAACGATTTCCTTGTCGTACCAGCGCGTTATTGGTCCAAGACAACAGTGTTTCAAGGATCGATAAGGCTTGATCTTTGTCTACAGGCTTTGCTGTCGAAAATGAAACATCACCGCTGACACCTTGGGAGATGCTGAAGTCCTCATTTAGCAGATCCCCAAGGATGGTGTTGATCACAGCAGCAATAGGTTGATTGGTAAAATTGAACGTTACCTTGCTCTGGCCTTCTTCAGACTTACGCTCTGGGCGAGCCGCCACTTTGCTGACAAAGTGCTGGCCTCCGCGAATAATTTGCTGTCTTGGAGGCTGTGGGGAAACCTGTGCATTGTCGATTGGAGCAACTTTACCCAGCGGTCTAACCGACGAATTGTCACCCTCGGTTCCGGCGAGACCTTCGCGAAGGAGGCGATCATCTTGTTGAGCAGCAGGGTTAATGCAGCCTTGCAGCAACATTGTTGCTACGCAGGAAAGAGCCAAACGATTGACCACGAAATTCTGTCCTTGATAAAAACGAGTAATAATGAATTCAGGGGAGAGTCATCGGTAACCTGGGGCTTTCGATCTCCAGGCTTTGCCGGGTTTGTCCATGCACTAGTTCGATCTGTCGTTCACTAATACGCTCGACCAGCCAACCATTGGAAAGAGGTTGCCCTTCTCTCAGCGCAAGCGCTTCGTTGTTTATCCTGAGCAATGCAACCTTCAACTCTTGGGCAATCACCACACCGGTGAGTATCACGTTATCCAGTGCAGGCGCTGGCGCCTCAATCAGTTGCGCAGCGTTTGTAGCGTCGGGTTGGCGTTCGAAGTTAAACAGTGGTGCGGACCAAACCTGAAGATATTCCTGTAGAGTCGGTTGGGATCGATAGGTCGTGACTTCAGACTGATCAGCCATCGGTGAAAACTTCGCAGGCACGGTAACGTGAGGTCGCCACTCTACTGTCGCCCCCGCACCATTAAGCATTACGATCCAGAGAACCAGTAATGTGGTTGCGACGCCAGCCAGGGGCAGCAGCGTTCTGTAGATATACTGGCGCTCATTCATGTCCAGCAACCTGCATAGCGCTCAGGAGTCCACTCACCTGCATCTTCACCGCTAGACGACCCTGCTGATCCTGTGCCTCCGTTGAATTGGGTGCACGTTGAATGCTTAGCGTGTCCACGACTAAATAGGGCTGTTCACTCTCGAGCCTATGAAGGGTACCCGCCAACGACTCGATACCGCATTCCATATCGACGTTGACCTTGATCTGTAGAAGCTGACCATTCGGGGTCGCTGTTTGAGGGGTACGACTCAGTACGGTACAAGCGATCCCTGTTGCTGGCTCAAGTGATAGCCGCTCCGAAACCAATTGCATAAGTTGAGCGGTTGCGACTTCAGGCTCTCCTGCCGTTAACAACCCTTCGTCAGAGAGAGGACGTCGGGTTACTGATTCAAGTTGAGCCTGGATAAATCCACGTTGTGCTTCCAGCGTTGAAAAACGTTGATACGACGCCTGCAGAATTTCCTCTTCCTCGGTCATCTGCTGTAGCGGCGCGATGAACCACCAATGCAGAAGTGCCCAATACAAAAGAATACCCATCAAGACAACCAGGGTGATCGCGTAGAATCGCTGTGCGCGTCGAGTCCTGTACACGCGTTACACTCCCGCTTTCCGACGATGAGCCACAATATTGAAACGCTCCAGGCCACTTTCACGATCGGGTTGAATTCCGCCCTGAAAGGTTGCTTTCTCAAGGCCTGCACAACGCACAAGCTCAGCGGGTAACAAGTTTGACTGACGGCTCAGCCCGCTGAGAGTGACAGTTCCGTCAAGGTGCATCTCTAGTTGCTCCAGCCAGGTATCTGTAGGTACACAGTTAGTAAGCTCATTGAGAAAAGCAACGCTTGTTTGCTTTTGCTTATCTTGCAGAACTAAGGCTTTTTCTATTTCTGTGCGTTCCTGCAACTGCTTGCGCATCCTGTCGACTTCCATTGCTCGAGTCCGAAGCGAAACTACCTGCTCTCGCATCTCAATGAGCTCTTTTTCGCGATTGCCAACCCAAGTCATCATAAGTAGCAGGACCAGAAACCCAATGCCTGCACTGAATGCATATTTGGTATACCGTAAACGCGTAGCCCGAATGTCGCGATGATGCCTTGGCAGCAGGTCGACCCCGTACGGGCGCCCCGTCTCATCCATTACATCCACATTAACCACTCGCGATCCCTGTGCTTCGACCGACTGTACCGCCACATCTAGACGGCTGCGCTCAATAAGCACCAGAGATATCTGCAGTAGAGCTTGGTTTTCAGATGCATGGGACCATGCATCAAAGTAGATCTGCTCTGCCTTGAAAGGCGTATATTTATCTAGTTCGAAGGTCAGTACTGATTTGAGACTGCGTGCACTCTGAGGGGGCAACTGCAGTTGGCACAACAAAACTTGATCGGCAGCCAGCAGCAAGACAACCGCTCTATCGGTCTCATGATCCAAGGGGGTTTTTAATGGCCAGTGAACGATCGGAGTTAAATTCCGATCGCTCAACCGATGGCGCCATGTAGATGGCACGCATGCCAAGAGCTCGTTGAACCACCACTTAAAGAATGCTGGTATAGGCGACCCTTCCCAACGCTCATGCAGGTGATAGCGAAGTGAGCTAAATAAAGGAATCATCATCATTTCCCCTCTTCACAGAGCCGCTCCCAACTGCTGGTTTGTACGCACCGCCACGCTCATCGACGGCCATTGCACTGGTCCATCGGCGTCAAGCTCGACTCGGATAAATTGTGGTAAGCGTTCTGGCCACGGCCATTGCGCCAACCATCCGGTGCTGAAATTTTTTTCATCGAGTCCGCGGTAGCTGAAGTGGACCTTACGCAACTTACCCATCAACACTTGAGGGCTTCCCCAAGGCTGCACGCCATCAGATTCGAAAAACGTAATACGCAGCTGTAAATCACCTGTTTCCGTTTTGAACGATTCAAGTTGGTGAATTTTCAACTTGCCACCAACACCCAACGGTACTGGTGCAAAAAAACGTACTTTCTGAGGATCCCCCTCAAACAGATGTTGTGGAATACGCTTTTCAGGTAAGGCGATAGGTCTTGTTTCTTGCAATGCCTGACGTAAAAATCGTTGAGCCGCTCTCTCCTCGTCAAGCCTCACGGCATAGCGTTCGGTACCTTGGACGGTTCGATGGGTGGCCAAAAGACTTCCGCTCACTAACATCAACAGAATGCCTAGAAGACTGATCGCCACCATCACTTCGAGGAGGGTGAAGCCGCTCATTCGCCTCACGGATATCGCCCTTGATTCAAGGGCTGAACACGCAAGGTACTGAAGCTCTCAATAGTGTCCGCGTGGCGTAAAATCAGTTTTAACTGGAACAACTGAACGCCCGATTGCACCTCTCCTTCCGTACACTCAAGCCGCCAGTCAATCCCACTTTGTTGACCAGTGGTGACACCAGGTTCCAGTCGGCCGGAGGCTCTGTCTACGATCAAAGATCGGGCCAATAACCCCATCCGCGTTTTTAACTCGTCCTTCGTGTACAACTGCATGGACTGCCCCATGCTACTCATGAAAATGCCAAGGGCCACAGCCAATAGGGCTGTCGCTGCCAATATTTCTATAAGGGTGAAGCCGGACTGGGGGTTATAAGCACGTCTCATTGAACACGCTCGACAAGGCTGACGTTGCCAGTAAGCCAACCCACATCGATACGTGCTTCACGGGACTCATTTTTCAAGCTGAGGTTGCCGCCGCTTGAGCTGCCGTCCGGATAAAAAATCATCGTAACGTCTTTGCCCAGACCCTCAGCTGTTTCTATTCGTAATTGTGTACCGGCATTCAAACAACGGGGTGGAAACTGCTCGACGCGATAACAGGTGCTATCTAGGTCGAATAGCAGGGACATAGGACGCCCTTCAACTATCGCCTGCGTTCGCGCTTGCCTTAAACTCTGCAGCAACTCATTGATGCTCTGGCGTTCACGCGCATGAGCCAGGCCACGTGTAATCCCCGACGCCAGTAGCATGAACGCAATACTGATCAGTACTAGAACCGCCAACATCTCGAGGAGAGTGAAACCGCTCTGGCGCAATTATTCCCAGCTCCCCAAATCCAGATCCGGCCCCGTTCCGCCAAGCTTCCCATCGCGCCCCCGGAACACCAAGTCAAAGCTTCCATGCTCACCCGGGTTTAGGTAATCGAATGCATGACCGAACGGATCAAGTAGGTCACTTTTTTTTGCGTACGGTCCTTGCCAGGACTGAGCATTTGCGGGTTTAACTACCAAATCCTCCAACCTGGCCGGGGCGCTCCCTACATCCATGGCGTAATTTTCGATTTTCATACTCAGGCTGGCCAACTGCGCCTTGCCAGCCCCGTATTTACCCTTGTCGACGCCACCACCGATCTGGCGCACGACAAGAGTCGCAACAATACCTAACAGCACGATGACGGCGAGCATTTCCAGTAGGGTGAAACCTTTATTACGGTTGCTAAAACTTTTCATACGATAGATCTGACGCATTTTGTTTTCTCTTTCCTTAGATATTGCTAGTCAAACTCATCAGCGGCAGCATGATCGCCAACATGACGATGGCAACCAAGAGCGTCATAATCAATGTCAAAACGGGAACCAGCGCGGCCATAAAGCGCTTCAAAGTACTTTGCGTTTCTTTATCATAAATATCAGCCAACTTTAGCAACATCTCGCTCAATTGCCCGGCCTGTTCCCCCACTCGAATCATCTGCACGGCCAACTCGGGGAAAACTTTTGTCTGCTCCAAGGCCGTAGACAATGAACAACCTTCTTTAGTCAGAAGGGTTGCTCGCTCCAAAGCACCTTGAATAGCAAGATTGCTAACGACTTGCCGGGTGATGCTCATCCCTGAGAGCAACGAAACTTTTCTTTCCAAAAGCGTGCCCAGAGTCAACGCAAAGCGTGCCGTCTCAATGCCCTGCAGTAACGTTCCCCAAACCTTCATTCGCAGCAGACGTGCATCTAGAGGTAAGCGTCGAATTGGGTCACGCAAGTGCCGGCTGAACCACCACGCACCGATCACCGCCAGCAATATCAGATAGAGCCCCCACTGCATGAGAAAGTCACCCGATACAAGAATTAACTCGGTGAGCAGCGGAAGTGTAATGTTTAGATCTCTAAAAATTGGCACAAACTGCGGAACAACGTACACCATCAAAAGAGCCAGTGAGCCCACTACACCAACTATTAAGAAAGCCGGATAAATTAAAGCACTGACCAACTCACGGTTTCGGGTTTGAGTTCTTTCCAGGTAATGTGACAACTGCACCAGCGTTTGAGCCAACATACCAGCCGCTTCACCCGCTCGGATCAGGCTAAGATAAAAATTCGAAAACGTACCGTTTTCTTCCTCCATCGCTGCCGACAACAGGCTCCCACCTTTTACCTGTTCCCGTAATCGACTGATCAGTTCGCCAACGGGTCGTTTATCTGATTGGCGTGCCAGTAGTGCCAGAGCACTTTCTAAAGGCTGTCCAGCATCAAGGAGTGTCGCGAGTTGCTGCGTGAATCGAACAATTTCGACACCAGGAATCTGTTTTTTTTGGAAGAGCCCACCTGACAAAAATGTCGTCACTGCGGGACGAATGTCCACGATCAGCAATCCTGATTCTTGCAATTTGCTGATTGCTTGCTCAATGGTCTTGGCCTGCACTTGACCACGTGTACTCAGGCCGTCACGATCCAACACTCGGTAGCGAAATAAGGTCATGACACAACCGCCCCGTCGTCCCGCGTAACTCGCAAGACTTCTTCCAAACTGGTGACACCAGCCAAAGCAAGGCGCAGACCGTCGTCATAAAGCGTACGCAGGCCGCCTCTGCGCGCAGCCTGCTCGATAGTAGTGCTGTCGGCTTTCTCCATCAGCAGTGTACGAATCTCGTCGGACATGACCAGCAATTCAGTAATAGCCACACGCCCTTGATACCCACCATTCGATGCACCCGACCTGGGCCGATATAGCCGGACTGGGCGCTCGTTGGTGTATTGATCAAGTTTGTGCTCAGCGATCACTGCAGCAGGCGCGTCAAAGGCCTCAAGCTGAGCCGGATCAAGCCTGCGCACCAGGCGTTGAGCCAAAACTCCATTGATGGTGGAGGCCAACATGTAACTCTCTACGCCCATATCCAGCAACCTAGCCAGACTGGCACAGGCACTGTTGGTATGTAGGGTCGACAGAACCAAGTGCCCGGTGAGCGCCGACTGAATCGCGATACGGCAAGTTTCCAAATCGCGGATTTCGCCAATCATGATCACATCAGGGTCCTGACGAACGATGGAGCGTAGCGCTCCGGCAAAATCCAAACCTATTGCCGGTTTAACCTGCATTTGATTGATCCCCTCGAGTTGATACTCCACGGGATCTTCAACAGTAATGATCTTGCGTTCCGCCGTATTGAGTCGAGAAATCGCAGCATAAAGGGTTGTAGTTTTGCCTGACCCGGTAGGGCCCGTGACCAACAGGATGCCGTGCGGACGCTGCAGAACCTCGAGAAACCGGTCAAGGCGCTCGCCATCAAAACCCAATTTTGTGAATTCGAACGCTATGGTTTGCCGGTCCAACAGACGCATGACCACCGACTCACCAAAACTGGTTGGCAGAGTCGACACACGCAAATCGAGTTGTCGTCCTTGAACCCTGAAAGCGATTCGACCGTCCTGTGGTAAACGCCGCTCGGCGATGTCCAGCTTGGCCATAATTTTGATGCGGGAAATGACCGCCGCTGCGGAACTGACCGGAGGTGATTCGGACTCTCGCAATAAACCGTCAACGCGATAGCGGACATTCAAACGATTTTCGAAGGGTTCGATATGTACGTCAGAGGCGAACATCTCGACGGCTCGCTGGAGAATCAGGTTCACCAGCTTAATTACCGGCGCCTCAGAGGCCAGATCTTTGAGATGGTCGATGTCGTCAAGTTGCGCCGTATGATCAAACTGATCAGTCAACGACCCCATTGCCGTTCGACCCTGCCCATATAAGTGCTCGATCAAATGCTCGACCTCGCTTTGCAAGCCCACCAGCGGTCTAACACTAAAGCCCGTCGCGTACTCAATGGCCTTGAATGGATAGTCATTCAATGGCCTTGAGCTAACAATTTCTAGCGCGTTGTCCGAGGTGAACCCAACGGGGACCACGGCGTAGTGTTTTAAAAAGCGCAGTGGAAGCGCAGGGATATCTTCAGGAATTTCAGTCAAAGGCTGCCCACTGTATAGTGGCCAACCTAGCGAGCTGGACCATGCAGCAGCAAGGTCCCCTTCTGATACCAGTCCGAGCCGACTAAGCAGGTCTGGAACAGGGGTTTCGGACTGGGAACTGCGCAAACGAGCCAGGTGCTCTAACCCATCAGCACTTAAGCTTCCTTGCTGGAGCAGACGCTCTACTAGGCTTGCGGTGATATCCATTTCGCCACTGAACTAGGGATTACATGGGTGCTTCCCGAGGAGAAAGCACGTTAGAAGACGCGAATGATATCAGTTTGCCCCTAGCTTCACTACCACTCCAAATGTGAGTACCTACCTAGCGCTCCTGCCAGCGATACACGCTATAAAGCGCGCTTCCGTCTGCACTACGATCCAGCGCAATCGTGGCAAAAAGGCCTGCCTTGAAGCCGTTGCTCAGTTCGGCAGAAGACTCAATACTGATAACAGAGCCTGAATTGCTCACCACGCCTGGGGATATCTTGTTTTGCAGTGCTTGGAGCAATGGCTCGGCGGCAAATGCGGCGTCCGGTACCCCTCTGCCGCTCCACAAAGTAACGAGTGGCAGAATTCGCTGGTACAGATCGACATTCATCGATGTGACGTCTAAAAGCTCTTCCAAATGGCCTAATGGCTTTCCTTCGATTCGGCGCTGAGACAGCAGATCTGAGAATGAGACCGCCTCGTGCTGCGTAGCCCCCATGAATCGAAGCAAGCTGGAAAAGTGCTCCAGTTGACAGAAATTCAGATCCAGCTTGCCATGTTCGCTGCGAGCCGAGAATGTCAGGCGAATCCCATCAAGATCGTATCGATGCTCTCTTCCATCGGCGATGAAAGCAGCAGGGTCGTTTAACAAATTTTTTACGGCTAACGCTATGCCGCCTTCAGCGGCGATCAGGGCCTTGCTTCGTTGTAACTCGTTATGGCTCTGGCGATTCTCAATACGAACGCCCGACAACACACCGGCCATCAATAAACCAAGAACCGCGACAGCCCATAGCACGAAGATCAAGGCTGCTCCCTGTTGCCGGCATGCCGCTAGTTTCCCCGTCCCACATAGCATGCTCAATTACCTACCTGACCTAGTTTTTCTGTGAAACGAAGCGGGCTCCAGATCCACCGATTTTACAATGTATGCATGTCAAACCTACACGCGCAATAGCGCCACCCTTGAAAGCGCTATCAAACAATGCCCGTTGGCCAGCCTCAGCGAAACCCTCGCCTCGGTCAATGCC
>NZ_ATLN01000119.1:0-48986 GCF_000416195.1 Pseudomonas sp. CFII68 | reverse complement strand
GTGGGAGCGGGCTTGCTCGCGAAGAGGCCTGCTGCCCCACCATAAACCGCATCAGTTACTTAGATTGATCAGGCACCTCTTCCCCCTCTTTCACTTCCTCCAGCAACCGCCGCGGCAACACCACCTGCTGTGGATAAGTCTGCGCAAAATGCACCGCCGGGTGGTTATCCACAAGCTTCTTCAACTGCTGGTTGAACGCCCGGCTCACCGCATACTGCCCACCCGACACCGTACGAAACTGCGCCGTGAGCACCACGCCGTTGAGGTCCATCTTGTCCACGCCAAACACATCCAGCGGTCCTTGCAGGTTGAATTTCAGGAATGGGTCTTCGGCAATCGAACGCCCGGCCTCGCGAATCAGTTCGATGGCCTGGTCCACGTCGGTGTCATAGGTGAACTGCACAGAGAAGAACGCAAAGGCAAATTGCCGGGACTGGTTGGTCACGGCCTTGATCTGGCCGAACGGCACCGAATGCACGAAGCCCTTGCCGTCGCGCAGGCGCAGGGTGCGGATGGTCAGGCCTTCGACGGTGCCGGCGTGGCCGGAGCTGAGCACCACCCAGTCGCCGATGGACAGCGTGTCTTCGATGATGATGAACAGCCCGGTGATCACGTCCTGCACCAGTTGCTGGGAACCGAAACCGATCGCCAGCCCCACCACACCGGCACCGGCCAGCAACGGCGCGACGTTGATGCCCAGGTTGGCCATGGTGGTGATTGCGCAAATCACCACCAGGATGATTTTCGCCGCGTTGCGCAACAGCGGCAGGATGGTTTTGACCCGGGTGCTGGGTTGGCGCGCCCCGCGCTTGTTCAGCGGCGGTTTCAAGGCTTCCTGGATCGCCGTGTCGAGCACCACCCATGTGAGCCAGGTCATCAGGAAGATCAGGCCGATGCGGCTCAGGGAGTCGCTGATCGCCCGGCCGATGGCATTGCGCGAGGCGAACTCGAACAGGGAAATGCCCCAGATCCGCCCGAGGATCTCAATGAACGCCACCGCCACGACGATGCGCAGCAACGCGTGCAGCAAGCTCAGCAAACGGCCCTTGTAGGCGCTGTGGCGCTGGATGGCTTCGGCCTTGGGCGACTTGAAGACGTGCTGGAACACGGTGCTGAGGAACACCGTGGCGATCAGCAGGATGGTGGTGAACAACGCACAACGCAGGGCTTTCTGGTTGTCCTCGCCGACACCGATCAGGCTCACCGCCGACACCAGCACCATCAACAGGATCGGCCAATACCAGAGCCCGGAGAAAATCCGCAGCGACTCCTGCAAAGCCGGTTGCTTCAAGCGCTGGGCCAGCGGGCGGTTGCGGATCAGGTGCGCCACGGGCCGGCGCATGCGAATCACCAGCCAGCCAAAGATCACCGAGGCGAACAGGCCGGTGAACACTGCGATGCTGCTGGTGATGTTGCCGCCCAGTTGCCGGGCGATCTGCGGGCTGGTCAGGGCATCGCTGAGGGCGGCGAGAAAGCCGATCATGAACAATGGCCGGGGGCTGAAGCGCCGGATCATCGCCACCGCCCGGCGTTTGTGGCCAGCGTTGAACATCACGATCACGCACAGCAACACCGAAGTGGAGAAAATGCCGCTGCTGGTGGCGTAGGCGAAACACAGCGCCAGGGCGCGACCGACCGACACCTGCAGGAAGTGGCTGCCGTACAGGGTCAGCGGCAGGCAGACCAACGCCGCAGCGGTGTACGGCAGCAGATAACCGAGCAGGTCGCGCAGGCGCTGGCGGCTGCGCAACCAGCGGCGCCGGCCCAGATGGCGCAGCAGCAGCCGCGCGCCCGACCAGATCAGTGCGAAAGCGCCGATCCAGACGCTCGACAACAACAGGAAATCCCCCGCCACGCGCCAGGACGAACGGGACGTCTGGTCCACCAGCCGGTCCACCTCATCCACCGCCCGGTCCGCCCGCAGGCGCCAGGCATCCACCAGGCTCTGGTTGAGGTCGAGCTTGTCCTGGCGGCGCGGGTTCGGCGGGCGGTTCATCGGGCTTGGCAGTGCCAGGGACAGCGGCGGTCCCGTAGGCGCTGGTGCCGGTCATCGCCAGCAGGAACAGCAGCAATACAGTGCTCAATCGAGACAAAACGCGAGGCTCCTTCACACGGGATCGGTAAGGAACTGATCAATAACGAGCCGGCAAGTTCGCTCAGAAGGTCAATACACCCCCTTGTGGCAGGGATTTATGTGGGAGCAAGGCTTGCCCGCGATGGAGGCGCCGCGGTCTTTCAGAAATCGAGGCGCCTGTTCGCGGGCAAGCCTTGCTCCCACATAAATCCGCTCGCCACAGTGCTTCACCGTCGGTAAGACCATCGAAACTTTCCGGGCCGCGCAACAGTCATCACAAGACACAGGCAGTACGAGGTCATTGGCACGGGAGGGATACATGACGGCGATCCACATTGGCATTTGCGGCTGGCGCTACACGCCTTGGCGGGGGGATTGCTACCCCAAGGGGCTGACCCAGAAACGGCAATTGCAATTCGCCCCGCGAGCGGTCAACAGCATCGAAATCAATGGATCGTTCTACGCCCTGCAACGCCCCGAACGGTATGCCCAGTGGTATGCCGAGACCCTGCCCGGCGAGCGCCCGGCCGAAGGGGTGTTGCCATGAACCCTCCAGAAACCACCGAAGCGACCCACGAGCCGACCCGGCAACAGCCCCAGGATCTCGACCGGGTCAGCCACTTCACCGTGCTGACGGTCAACACCCACAAGGGCTTCACCGCCCTGAACCGGCGCTTCATCCTGCCGGAGCTGCGCGAGGCGGTGCGCAGTGTGTCCGCCGATGTGGTGTTCTTGCAGGAAGTCCACGGCACCCACGAACACCACCCCCAGCGCTACAGCAACTGGCCGAGCATGCCGCAGTACGAGTTCCTGGCCGACAGCCTCTGGCCGCAGTTCGCCTACGGGCGCAACGCGGTGTACCCGGCGGGCGACCATGGCAATGCGTTGCTGTCGAAATTCCAGATCATTCGCCACGACAACCTGGACATGTCCATCAGCGGCCATGAAAACCGCGGCATGCTCCACAGCGTGCTGCGCCTGCCGGGCGATGGACAGGATCTGCATGCCATATGCGTCCACCTGGGGTTGCGGGAGGGGCATCGTGTCGAGCAACTCAAGCTGCTTTGCCAGCGTTTGAGCGAACTGCCGCCCGACGCGCCCGTGATCGTCGCGGGCGACTTCAACGACTGGCGCGGCAAGGCCAGTGAACTGCTCGAACCCTGCGGCCTGCGGGAAGTGTTCGCCGAACAGTGGGGCAAACCGGCCCGCAGCTTTCCGGCACGCCTGCCGATCCTGCGCCTGGACCGCATCTACGTGCGCAACCTCAAGGCCCGTCATCCCAAGGTGTTGAGCGTACGACCCTGGTCGCACCTCTCCGACCACGCACCGCTGTCGGTGGAGATCGAATTATGAGCGCGACGATGAACAAGGCGACGGTTGAGCAGGTCGAGGCGCCACCCACCGAGCGCAATCCGGCGCTGACGGATATCGAATACGGCTGGCACGGCAACAATCGCGTCAAGCTGCTGGAGAACGGCGAGGAGTTTTTCCCCAGGGTCTTCGAGGCCATTCGCCGGGCCGAGACAGAAATCCTTATTGAGACCTTCATCCTGTTCGAGGATAAGGTCGGCATTGAACTGCGGGATCTGTTGGTCGAAGCCGCCGAGCGTGGGGTGCGGATCACTGTCAGCCTCGATGGCTTCGGCTGCGGTGAGTTGACCATCGATTTCCTGGCCTCATTGAGCGACGCCGGGGTGCGCTTGCAGATGTTCGACCCGGCGCCCCGGCGTCTGGGGATCCGCACCAACTGGTTCCGCCGCCTGCACCGCAAGATCGTGGTGGTGGACGGGGTGATTGCGTTTATCGGCGGGATCAATTTTTCCGCCGACCACTTGGGGGATTTCGGCGCCGAGGCCAAGCAGGACTATTCCGTGGAGGTCAAAGGCCCGGCGGTGGTGGATATCCACCACTTCGCGCTGTTGCAGAGTGGCCGGCCCGCCCGGGCCAAATACTGGTGGCAACGCCGCCGCAGCCGCCGCCACGCGCTGGCGTTCAACGACCATGACGGCCAGGTGCGCCTGATCTACCGGGATAACCACGAACACCAGACCGACATCGAAGAGGTCTACCTGCAAGTGCTGCGCAGTGCCCAGCGGCGGGTGGTGATCGCCAACGCCTATTTCTTCCCTGGCTACCGGTTGCTGCGCGAGATCCGCAACGCGGCACGGCGCGGCGTGGAAGTACGGCTGATCCTGCAGGGCCAGCCGGACATGATGATCGCCAAGCTCGCCGCGCGCATGCTCTACAGCTACCTGCTCAAGGCCGGCGTGGTGATCTACGAATACTGCGAGCGGCCGCTGCACGGCAAGGTCGCCTTGGTGGATGAGGACTGGAGCACGGTGGGTTCGAGCAACCTCGACCCGCTGAGCCTGTCGCTGAACCTGGAAGCCAATGTGCTGATCCGCGACCGGGCATTCAACCGCGAGTTGTTCGAGCGCCTCGACTACCTGAGCCGCAACCATTGCACCGCGATGCCCAAGGACCACGCCCCCCGGGGGCTGTTGTGGCGCATGACCATCGGTTTCATGGTGTTCCACTGTTTGCGCCATTTCCCGGCCTGGGCCGGCTGGTTGCCGGCTCATAAACCGCGTCTGAAACCTTTTTCGCCGCCGACGGCGGTCCGGAGCGAACCCCATGAACCCCTCTGAAGCGCACACCGCGCCGACAGATGCCCATGCGCCGGAGCAGGCCACGCCAAAATCTCGCTGGAGCCGCTGGAAAAGACCGCTGACCCTGGCGTTTTTCCTGCTGTTGATCGTGCTGTTCACCACCCTGGCCCGACGCATCGATTGGTCCGAGGTGTTAGCCACCTTGGCCGATTTCAAGGCGCGCACCTTGATCATTGCCGCCGCACTGACCGTCACCAGCTTCATTACCTATGCCTGTTTCGACCTGATCGGTCGCACCTACATCCGCCAGAAACTGGGTTGGCGGCAGATCTTGCCGGTGGGGGTGATCAGTTACGCGTTCAACCTCAACCTCAGCGCCTGGGTCGGTGGCATCGCCATGCGTTATCGGCTGTATTCGCGGCTGGGGGTCAGCAGCGGGAACATTGCCAAGATCCTCGGCCTGAGCCTGGCCACCAACTGGTTCGGCTACATGACCCTGGCCGGAGTGGTGTTCAGCAGCGGCCTGGTGACCATGCCACCGGGCTGGAAACTCAGCAGCGATGCGCTGCAAGGCGTCGGCGCGCTGTTGCTGTTGGTGAGCGCGGGTTACCTGGTGGCCTGTCGATTTTCCAAGCGCCGGGCGTGGACGATTCGCGGCATGGAAATCAACCTGCCATCGCTGCGCATGGCGGTGCTGCAACTGGCGTTGGGCGCGCTGAACTGGTCGTTGATGGCGGCGGTGATCTTCACGTTGCTGCCCGGCAAACTGGATTATCCGGTGGTGCTCGGGGTATTGCTGATCAGCAGCATCGCCGGGGTCATCACCCACATTCCGGCGGGGCTCGGGGTGTTGGAGGCGGTGTTCGTTGCGCTGCTGCAACATGAAGTGTCGCGGGGCAGCCTGCTGGCGGGGTTGATCGCCTACCGGGCGATCTACTTCATCTTGCCGTTGCTGATTACCGTGGTGATGTACCTGGTGATCGAGGCGAAGGCCAAGGCGTTGCGGGTCAAGCCTGGGCCCAAGTGATGGGTTGCCTGAATGATGAGTTGCTTGTGCTGACCCCTTCGCGAGCAAGCCCGCTCCCACAGGGATCTGTGCTGAATACGAATTCTGTGTTCGCCATAGATCCATTGTGGGAGCGGGCTTGCTCGCGAAGAGGCCCGCACAGACGATACAAAATCCAGATCACCGCTCCTGGATAATGCTCAACCGCTCTCCCACCACCATTTCCGTGATCCAGCCCACCAGGATCGAGGTGTAGGCCTGCTGTGACACGGGGTCGCTCAAGGCATGGTCGGCGCCGTCGATGATCCGGTGCGTCAGCGAATGGGTCTGCTGGCACGCCGCCCGGTAGCTCATGATGGTGGCATGGGGCACGTAGGCATCGGTCTCGGACTCCACCAGCAATACATCGCCGGTGAACTGCGAACACGCATGCAAGGCGCGATTGGTTCCGGCGTGCACCAGCGTGCTGCGGTAATCCAGCAGATCGGTCTTGTCCAGGTCGCGCTTGGGCGTGTGCCATTGCTCGTCGCGGTACAGCGCCGGCACCCGCAGGGCCAGCCAGCGCACCGGGCGCAGCGAAGTCAGGATCGAAGCCAGGTAGCCGCCATAACTGGTGCCCACCACGGCAATCGCCGAGGTATCCAAGGCCGGGTGCGCGAGCAGGCGGTCGTAGGCCGCCAACAGGTCTCGCAGGTTGTCCTCGCGGGTGACTCGCGCCAAGGGGATCCCCGCCCCGCCGGTGTGCCCACGCAAGTCGAAGGTCAGGCACACGCAACCCAGGCCGGCGATGCCTTTGGCCCGTTCCAGGTCCCGCTCCTGGCTGCCACCCCAGCCGTGCACGAACAGCACGCCAGGGACCTTCGACTTGGGACTCAGGAACGTCCCGTTCATGCGTTCATCGTCAATCTCGATCTGAATGGTTTCACTTCTAGCCGTCATAGGATTGAACCGTTACGTATTTGAGAAGGAAGTCGCCGTTGTGCGCCGCGCCGCGATAGACCTCCCTGGCGCCGGTTGGCGGTGGTTGGTCGAGGTAGGTTTCCACCGAGCAGACCCGCACCGCGCCGGTTTGCGGCGCTTCGACGAACACCTGCAACGCCGCCAGCTCGGCACTGCTGGCGCCGCCCATGCGCCACGACTGTTCCAACACGCCGCCACGGGGCTGGCCGGCGGTATCCAGGCCCTGGGCAATGTCGTAATTGCGCCGCGATGCAAAAAAGCTCGGGTAGGCCTGGTTGGCGGCGTCATCGAACACTTGCGCCAGCCGCACCGCCTCGCGCACATCATCGGGCAATTCGAGCCTGAGCAACTCGATATAGCCGCCCTGCACCACCAGCAGGTCCGACCCGCCGTACACCTCCAACCCTTCGCTGTCGTGGGTCAGGTGTTGCACACCGCAATAGCTCAGGACCTTGCCATTGATGAAGCTCTGGCCGACGCTCTGGGTCTTGACCTCGTTGAGGTGCTGTTCCAGCACCACCCCTTCGCGAAACAACGCCTGGGCGTCAGGCCCGGCGACAATTTCATCGAACTGCGCCAGGCTCTTGATCAGCCGTTGGCCACGTCCGGCACAGGCATGGATCGGCTTGAGGCGAATCGGCCCGGTGTACAGCAAGTGCTCGGCGGACGGGCGCGCATCCTTGAGCGAAAAGACCGTCACGCCATCGAGTACGGCGCCTCGCGTGAGCTTGGCAAACAGCGGCGACCAGCCTTTGGGCGCCACGGCGTCCTTATTCAACAGACCGTGGGTAATCGCCTTGGTGCAGATAAAATCATGCTCGACATACCCGCCCCACACGTCCTCCGGTCCTTTGACACCCAGGCGCATCGCGGCTTCGGCGCCGATCAGGGTTTGCGTGGGCAACAGATAAAGATCATGACCGGCCTGAGGGTCATGACTGTCGCCGTACTCCCATCCCAGGATCTGTGCCAGCCACTGGGCCAGTGCACGGTTGGTCTCGACCTCATGGCGCGGCGCTTGTGGATTGACCGAATAGGCCACTACC
This sequence comes from Pseudomonas sp. CFII68, assembly GCF_000416195.1. Lineage (NCBI taxonomy): Bacteria > Pseudomonadati > Pseudomonadota > Gammaproteobacteria > Pseudomonadales > Pseudomonadaceae > Pseudomonas > Pseudomonas sp. CFII68. Next base: position 41,291 of record NZ_ATLN01000119.1, on the reverse strand, counting down.
CGCTTGTTGCGATTGACTGGTGTCATGCGTTGCCCTTTTTCCTGCGCTCGATGGCTTTAGATAAGGGAAGGTGCAGAGATCAGGCCAACGAGGTGATGGCGATGAGGGTCAGCCAAGCGGGCACGTCGGGAGCAATTGATAGCACCGGGCCTGTTTCATTCTGCACGAGAGACGGCAGGCATCCGGCAAATTGCACGATCTCCAGCAGCATACGCCCCCTCCTGTGGCGAGGGAGTCTATGTGGGAGCAAGGCTTGCCCGCGATGAAGGCGCTGCGGTCTTTCAGAAATCGAGGCGCCTCCATCGCGGGCAAGCCTTGCTCCCACAAATCCCCTCGCCACAAAGGATCAGCGTCAGCCTTTGGGAACGCTCGACGGGCTTGCTCCAAACCGCGCCCGGTAATCGCTCGGCACCAACCCGGTGATTTTCTTGAACGTCGCGCGAAAGGCGCTCGGGTCCTGGTAACCGACGGTCCAGGCAATGTGGTCGATGGTGCCATTGGTGAACTCCAGCATTTCCCGGGCCTTGCCGACGCGCAGGTGCTGGCAGTATTCGGTGGGCTTGAGCCCGGTGGCGGCGCGAAACCTGCGCAGGAAAGTACGTTCTTCCAGACCGGCGCGTTCGGCCATCGCACCGAGGGAAACCTCCACCGCGCCGCTGCTTTGCAACCAATGCTGGACCTTGAGAATCGCCGGGTCGCCATGGCCGAGGATGGGCGCAAAGTTACTGCCGCACTGGCTCGCGCTGTCGCTGTGCTCGATCACCAGAAATTGCGCCGTACGCGTGGCGATGCTGGGCCCGAGCAGACGGTCTACCAGGCGCAGCCCCAGTTCCGACCAGGCCATCAGCCCGGCGGTGGTGATCAGGTCACCGTCGTCGACGATGGGTTTGTCGGCGTTGAGCTTGATCTTCGGGTAACGCGCGGCAAAGGTCTTGGCCGAAGTCCAGTGGGTGGTGGCGCTGCGCCCGTCAAGCAGGCCGCTTTCGGCCAGCAGGATCGAGCCCACGCAAACCCCGCCCAGCACTGTGCCGTCGGCATGCTGCGCCCGCAGCCAATCCATCAGCGCCTGAGAGACCAAGCCTGCACTGAAACCGGCAAGGGACGGTGGAATCAACAACGCCACCAGCTTGCCCGCCGGGCCGGTTTCGCTGTCGAACACCCGCAGCGGAGCCTCGCCCTCCTCTGCCCGCCAGTGACTCACCCGCAGCGTTGGCAACTGCACGCTGGCATGCTCGGCCGCGATCCGCTGCGCCACGGCAAACAGATCGGTCAAGCCATGCACCGCCGCCAGTTGCGCGCCAGGGTAAATGAGCACCCCAAGCTCGGCGACTGCCCTTTGCTGCGTCATTGTCAGTTTTCCCTCGCTTATTGTCGTTGTGGCCAATCCTCGAAGCGACGGCAAAAGCCAATACTGGCTTCACACCCAATCTGATCAAGGAAGCCCCCATGTCCAAGCAAGCGCTCATCGTAGTCGATATCCAGAACGACTACTTCCCCCAGGGCAAATGGCCGTTGGTCGGCGCCCACGCCGCCGCCGATAACGCCGCACGCTTGATCGAAGCCTTTCGCCAGGCCGGCGACAGTGTGGTGCATATCCGCCACGAATCCACCTCCGACGACGCCCCCTTCTTCACCCCAGGCTCCGAAGGCGCACAGTTGCACCCCAAGGTGCTCAACCGCGCCGACGAACCGGTGGTGCTCAAGCACTTCGTCAATTCGTTTCGCGAAACCGAACTGCAAGCCATCCTCGACCAGCATGGCGTCGAGCAACTGGTGGTGGTCGGCAGCATGAGCCACATGTGCGTTCACGGCGTGGTGCGGGCGGCGGCGGACCTGGGCTACGGCGTCACGGTGATTCATGATGCCTGCGCCACCCTCGACCTGGAATTCAACGGCGTCGTCGTGCCGGCTGCCCAGGTGCATGCGGCGTTCATGGCCGCGCTGGGTTTTGCCTACGCGAGTGTGGTGAGCACCGAGCAATTCCTGAGCGAAAAACAGGCGTAGGCGCAGCCATAAACAGCAAGCGAAAATGACTAGGCGTGTGTGAGCAGTTACGACGAGAATGGCCGGGTATTTTTCCCAAGAGCCAGCCGCATGAAACGCAAACGCCCGCCGCGCCTGGTCGAATCCCCGTTCCCGACCGCTACATCAGCGCCACGGCACCCGCCCACGTGGGATTGCCCAAGCGACGTATCCAGGCAGGGATTCCTGGGCACCATGATTTACGCTGCGGGGATGTTACTGGCCCTGCCCGTCTACGGGCTGGCAGTGTTTACCATGATGCTGTTCAAGGTCGAAGGTCTGTCGTCCATTCACATGAGAATGATCGAAGATCCGCTGATTCTAGCGCTCATGTTCATCAGCGCATTCGCGGCCGTCTGCGTGATCAACTGGCTCGTCTCCGGGCCCAAGGTGCTTGGCTTCTGCTTCGACGAACGCCAGCAACGCCTCACCTTCACCCAGCGCCGCCCTGCCCGGCAAACCACCGAAGAATGCGTGCCCTACAGCGATATCCATTCCATCAGGCCCTACATAACGACCGCTTCCGCCCACTTTTGTCACTTTGTGGTGTGCTTCGCCGGGGCCAATGGCAAGCCGATCGAACTTCGGTTTTCGGATGTAACGGTGCGGGACATGGCGTTCCATGCCGAGTGGTTGAGGCAGTCGATTGGCGAGAAGATGCAGGAAGTATTGGATCTGGATTTGTGAGCAAGACCTGGATCGCGCGGTGTCCTCGATCCACGAACCAGGCCTGCGCCAATCAATAAAAAGCCCCAAGGGCAAAGTGCGCTTGGGGCCTTTTTCAAACTATTGGCTGAGTAGTCTCAACCCGTCATCAGAACGGAATATCGTCATCAAAGCTGTCGAAATCCGGAGCTGGTTGCGGCGCGGCCTGTTGTGGGGCCGGGCGTTCGCGTTGTGGCTGTGGCGCCGACTGCGGACGAGGTGCCTGCTGACGCGGGGCCGGAGCCGACTGCTGGTAGTTGTTGCCACCTTGCTGCTGGTCGCCCTGTGGACGACCGCCCAGCAGTTGCATGGTGCCTTGCATGTCGACCACGATTTCGGTGGTGTAACGCTTGATACCGTCCTTTTCCCACTCGCGAGTCTGCAACTTGCCCTCGATGTACACCTGCGAACCCTTGCGCAGGTATTCGCCGGCGATCTCAGCCACCTTGCCGAACATCGACACGCGGTGCCATTCGGTCTTCTCGACCTTCTGGCCGGTCTGCTTGTCGGTCCACTGTTCGCTGGTCGCCAGACTCAGGTTGGTCACGGCGTTGCCGTTCGGCAGGTAGCGAACTTCGGGATCCTGGCCGCAAGTACCGACCAATATGACTTTGTTAACCCCACGGGCCATAACGTTCTCCTAGGCTTCGCACGTAGTCGGGGCCGGGTTGTTCACCAGGCGCTCGAGCGTCGCGCGATCCAATAATTCGGTGTCGAGTTTGATATACACGGCCGCTTCGTCGGCGACCACCACTGCATCGGTTACTCCAACGACGGCCTTCAGACGCTCGGTCAGGCCAGCCTCACGAATCGCCTCGGGCGATAAGGGCAAGCGCAGGCTCGTCACATAGGGAGGTTCGCGCATGGTAACAGCAAAGGCGAACCAAAGTGCAGCCAGCGCGGCACAACCCAGGAACACAACCGACAAACCGCCATGCTGGAACAGCCAGCCGCCGAGGATCCCGCCCAACGCCGAACCCAGGAACTGGCTGGTGGAATAGACCCCCATCGCCGTGCCCTTGCCGCCCGCCGGTGAAACCTTGCTGATCAGCGATGGCAGCGATGCTTCCAGCAGATTGAACGCGGTGAAGAACACCACCGTGCCGATCACCAGGGCCCGCAAGCTATCGCCGAACTGCCAGAAGAATAGCTCAGTGAGCATCAGCGTCATGACGGCGCCGAGCAAAACTCGTTTCATTTTGCGTCGTTTCTCGCCATAGATGATGAACGGAATCATGGCGAAGAACGAAATCAGCAGCGCCGTCAGGTAGACCCACCAGTGCTGCTCCTTGGGCAGGCCGGCCTTCTCGACCAGCGCCAGCGGCAAGGCTACGAAGCTGGACATCAGCATGGCGTGGAGCACGAAAATGCCCAGGTCCAGGCGCAACAGGTCCGGGTGCTTGAGCGTCGGGATCAAGGCTTGACGCGCCACCCCGGATTCCCGGTGCTGCAACGGGCCAGTGGCGTGCGGCACCATGAACGCCACGATCAGGATCCCCACCAATGCCATGGCACCGGTTGCCAGGAACAGGCCCGACAAACCAAAGGCGCGGGTCAGCAAGGGGCCCACGACCATGGCGACGGCGAACGACAGACCGATGGTCATGCCGATCATGGCCATGGCCTTGGTCCGATGCTGTTCGCGGGTCAAGTCTGACAACAGCGCCATGACAGCCGCGGAAATAGCCCCGGCGCCCTGTAGGATCCGTCCGGCGATCACGCCCCAGATCGAGTCGGCATTGGCCGCCAGCACACTGCCAAGGGCGAAGACGATCAACCCCAGGTAGATGACCGGACGCCGGCCGATGCGGTCGGAAATGACCCCGAACGGGATCTGGAAGATCGCCTGGGTCAGGCCATAGGCGCCAATCGCCAACCCGATGAGGGCCGGGGTCGCGCCAGCCAGGTCCATGCCATAGGTCGCCAGCACCGGCAACACCATGAACATGCCCAGCATACGGAAGGCGAACACCAGGGCCAGACCGCTTGCTGCGCGTGTCTCGCCACTACTCATGCGTTCGCTGTGGGGATCTTGCATGGAAAAACCTCATGTGAACCGGCGGCGATTCTACCAGTCCCATCGATTGAGAGGGTATATGGCGACCGTTTGCCGCGCAGTCTTCATGTATGGCTGCAATCGCACCTTCAATAGTGTGCATCCATCCAGTATTTGCCCGTATACTCCTACGTTTTCGACGCCCGCCGAGCGAGGCCACTTTGGACAAGATCCTGATTCGTGGGGCCCGTACCCACAACCTGAAGAACATCGACCTGACCCTGCCACGGGACAAGCTGATCGTCATCACCGGCCTGTCCGGATCCGGCAAATCATCCCTGGCCTTCGACACGTTGTACGCTGAAGGCCAGCGGCGCTATGTCGAATCGCTGTCGGCCTACGCCCGGCAGTTCCTGTCGATGATGGAAAAACCCGACGTCGACACCATCGAAGGCCTGTCGCCGGCGATTTCCATCGAACAGAAGTCGACCTCCCATAACCCCCGGTCGACGGTCGGCACCATCACCGAGATCTACGACTACCTGCGCTTGCTGTATGCGCGGGTCGGTATTCCCCGTTGCCCCGATCACGACATCCCCCTGGAAGCCCAGACCGTCAGCCAGATGGTCGACCTGGTGCTGGCCCAGCCGGAAGGCAGCAAGCTGATGCTGCTGGCGCCAGTGATTCGCGAGCGCAAGGGCGAACACCTGATGGTTTTCGAAGAACTGCGCGCCCAGGGCTTCGTGCGGGCCCGGGTCAACGGCAAGCTGTGCGAACTGGACGAATTGCCGAAGCTGGATAAACAGAAGAAGCATTCGATCGATGTGGTGGTCGACCGCTTCAAGGTCCGGGCCGACCTGCAACAGCGGCTGGCCGAGTCCTTCGAGACGGCGCTGAAACTGGCCGACGGTATCGCCCTGGTCGCACCAATGGACGACGAGCCTGGCGAAGAGATCATTTTCTCCGCGCGCTTCGCCTGCCCGATCTGCGGCCACGCCATCAGCGAGCTGGAACCCAAGCTGTTCTCCTTCAACAACCCGGCCGGCGCCTGCCCGACCTGCGATGGCCTGGGGGTCAAGCAGTTCTTCGACACCAAGCGGCTGGTCAATGGCGAGCTGACCCTGGCCGAAGGCGCGATTCGCGGCTGGGACAGGCGCAACGTCTATTACTTCCAGATGCTCGGTTCACTGGCAGCCCATTACAAGTTCAGCCTGGACATGCCGTTCAACGAGTTGCCCGCTGACCAGCAGAAATTCATCCTGCAGGGCAGTGGCTCGCAGAATGTCGACTTCAAGTACCTCAACGACCGCGGCGATATCGTCAAGCGCTCCCACCCGTTCGAAGGCATCGTGCCGAACCTGGAGCGACGCTACCGCGAGACAGAGTCAGCCAGCGTGCGCGAAGAACTGGCCAAGTTCCTCAGCACCCAGCCCTGCCCCGATTGCCGTGGCACCCGCCTGCGTCGCGAAGCGCGGCATGTGTGGGTCGGCGAGAAGACGCTGCCGGCGGTGACCAACCTGCCGATTGGCGACGCCACCGAGTATTTCGGCGGCTTGAAGCTCACCGGTCGTCGTGGCGAAATCGCCGACAAGATCCTCAAGGAAATCCGCGAGCGCCTGCAGTTCCTGGTAAACGTCGGCCTGGATTACCTGACCCTCGATCGCAGCGCCGACACCCTGTCCGGCGGCGAAGCCCAGCGTATCCGCCTCGCCAGCCAGATCGGCGCCGGCCTGGTGGGGGTGATGTACATCCTCGACGAGCCGTCCATCGGCCTGCACCAACGGGACAACGACCGACTGCTCGGAACCCTGAAGCATCTGCGGGACATCGGCAACACGGTGATCGTGGTCGAGCACGACGAGGACGCCATCCGCCTGGCCGACTACGTCGTCGACATCGGCCCGGGCGCGGGCGTGCATGGCGGGCATATCGTCGCCCAGGGCACCGCCGCCGAAGTCATGGCGCACCCTGATTCGCTGACGGGCAAATACCTGTCGGGCCGGGTCAAGATCAAGGTCCCGGCCAAACGTACGCCGCGCAACAAGAAATTGTCGCTGACCCTCAAGGGTGCTCGCGGCAACAACCTGCGCAACGTCGACCTGGAAATCCCGATCGGCCTGCTGACCTGCGTTACCGGCGTGTCCGGCTCCGGCAAATCGACGCTGATCAACAACACCCTGTTTCCCCTCAGTGCCACGGCCCTGAACGGCGCCACCACCCTGGAAGCGGCCGCCCACGACAGCATCAAGGGCCTGGAGCACCTGGATAAAGTCGTCGACATCGACCAAAGCCCCATCGGCCGTACCCCGCGCTCCAACCCGGCGACCTATACCGGGTTGTTCACACCGATCCGTGAACTGTTCGCCGGCGTGCCGGAGTCCCGCTCACGGGGCTACGGCCCGGGGCGTTTCTCGTTCAACGTCAAGGGCGGGCGCTGCGAAGCCTGCCAGGGCGATGGCCTGATCAAGGTGGAAATGCACTTCCTGCCCGACATCTACGTGCCGTGCGATGTGTGCAAGAGCAAGCGCTACAACCGCGAGACCCTGGAGATCAAGTACAAGGGCAAGAACATCCACGAAACCCTCGAGATGACCATCGAGGAGGCCCGAGTGTTCTTCGACGCGGTGCCGGCCCTGGCGCGCAAGCTCCAGACGCTGATGGATGTCGGCCTGTCGTATATCAAGCTGGGGCAGTCGGCAACGACGTTGTCCGGCGGTGAGGCCCAGCGGGTCAAGTTGTCCCGCGAGCTGTCCAAGCGCGACACCGGCAAGACCCTGTATATCCTCGACGAGCCGACCACAGGCCTGCACTTCGCCGATATCCAGCAATTGCTCGACGTGCTGCACCGCCTTCGCGACCACGGCAACACCGTGGTGGTGATCGAACACAACCTGGACGTGATCAAGACCGCTGACTGGCTGGTGGACCTGGGGCCGGAAGGCGGCTCCAAAGGCGGCCAGATCATCGCCGTGGGTACACCGGAACAAGTGGCCGAGATGAAGCAGTCCTACACTGGCTACTACCTCAAGCCGCTGCTGGAACGTGATCGGGACTGATTTCACCCGAGCACGAAAAAGCCCCTGTCATCTCATCGATGGCAGGGGCTTTTTTTGTTTGATCGTTCCCACGCTCTGCGTGGGAATGCAGCTTGGGACGCTCTGCGTTCCCTTTCCCAGCAATCAGAACTGCGATTGCAGGTAGTTCTCCAACCCGATCAACTTGATCAGACCCAACTGCTTCTCCAGCCAGTAGGTATGGTCTTCTTCGGTGTCGTTGAGCTGGATCCGCAGGATCTCGCGGGTCACATAGTCGTTGTGCTGCTCGCAGAGCTCGATGCCTTTGCACAGCGCAGCGCGGACTTTGTATTCCAGGCGCAGGTCGGCGGCGAGCATGTCGGGCACCGTGGTACCGACGTCGAGATCATCGGCACGCATGCGTGGCGTACCTTCGAGCATCAGGATCCGGCGCATCAGTGCATCGGCGTGCTGGGTCTCTTCTTCCATCTCGTGGTTGATACGTTCGTAGAGCTCGGTAAAACCCCAATCCTCGTACATCCGCGAATGGATGAAATATTGATCACGGGCTGCCAGCTCGCCGGTCAGCAACGTGTTGAGGTAATCGATTACGTCTGGGTGACCTTGCATCGCCCTACATCTCCACAAGCTTTTAAAGGTTGTAGTTTGAACCAAGCTGACCGCAAGGTCACTGTCTCAACGCTACAAAAGCGAAGAAAATCCGAGAAAACCGGGTTAAATAACGCAAAAACCGCCCTAATGAGGGCGGTTCTGCTTCTCGTTTAGACTTAGTTAAGCGCTACACCCAAGGCTTTTGCGATGCCCTCTCCATAGGCAACATCGGCCTTGAAGAAATGCTGCAACTGACGGTCAACCACATCTGCCGACACGCCCCCCATTGCACCGGCGATGTTGCTGATCAACAGCGCCTTCTGCTCCTCGCTCATCAAGCGGAACAGCGCACCGGCGTGACTGTAGTAGTCGGTGTCTTCGCGATGATCAAAACGGTCCGCCGCGCCACTGAGGGCCAGTGCTGGTTCTGCATAACGCGGGGCCTGCTTCGGTGCCTCCACGTAGCTGTTAGGCTCGTAGTTCGGTGCCGCCCCGCCATTGCTGCCAAACGCCATGGCACCGTCGCGCTGGTAGGTATTGACCGGACTGCGCGGCGCATTCACCGGCAATTGCTGGTGATTGGTGCCCACACGGTAGCGGTGCGCATCAGCGTAGGCGAAGACGCGACCCTGCAGCATACGGTCCGGCGAGAGACCAACCCCTGGCACCATGTTGCTCGGGCCGAACGCCGCTTGCTCGACTTCGGCAAAGTAGTTCAGCGGGTTACGGTTGAGCTCAAGCACACCGACTTCGATCAACGGGAATTCTTTCTGCGACCAGGTCTTGGTGACGTCGAACGGATTCTCGTAATGCGCTGCGGCCTGGGCCTCGGTCATGACCTGGATGCAAACGCTCCATTTCGGGAAATCACCGCGCTCGATGGCGCTGAACAAGTCACGCTGGGCGTAATCCGGGTCGGTACCCGCCAGGCGTGCTGCCTCTGCCGGCGCGAGGTTCTTGATCCCTTGCTGGGTCTTGTAGTGCCACTTCACCCAGCGGCGCTCACCCTGCGCGTTGATCAGGCTGTAGGTGTGACTACCGAAGCCGTGCATGTGGCGGTAGCCATCCGGAATGCCGCGATCAGAGAACAGAATGGTGACCTGGTGCAACGCCTCAGGCGAATGCGACCAGAAATCCCACATCGCCTGGGCGCTTTTCAGGTTGCTTTGCGGCAGACGTTTCTGGGTGTGGATGAAGTCTGGAAACTTCAACGGATCACGAATGAAGAATACCGGCGTGTTGTTGCCGACGATGTCCCAGTTACCTTCCTCGGTGTAGAACTTCAGGGCGAAACCGCGCGGGTCACGTTCAGTGTCGGCCGAACCACGCTCGCCACCCACGGTGGAGAACCGCAGGAAGGTGGGCGTCTGCTTGCCGACTGACTCGAACAACTTGGCGCTGGTGTACGGGGTAATGTCCTGGGTGACGGTGAATGTGCCGTAGGCGCCCGAGCCTTTGGCGTGCACACGGCGCTCAGGAATGTTCTCGCGATTGAAGTGAGCAAGCTTCTCGATCAGGTGGAAATCGTCGAGCAGCAGCGGGCCGCGCGGGCCGGCGGAACGAGAGTTCTGGTTATCGGCGACAGGAGCGCCGCTGGCGGTCGTAAGCGTTTTGGTCTGGCTCATGCTCAATCTTCCTAGGTCGGTCTTCGAACTGCCGGCTAATCGGCTGGAAAGGAGTATTGATCATATTAATGACAGTATCCAAATTCATTAAATCATGGACATCGATAGTCATTATCTAACACTGAATACTTGCCAATAGCCAAGCCGGTCGAAGCGGCTTACCTGCTTTTCCTTCAGGCAACAAAAAACCGGGCACAAGGCCCGGTTTTTTGTATGTTGCCGACTTACTCAGCGGATACAGCTTCACCGCTGGTAGCACGATCAACCAACTCGACGTACGCCATAGGCGCGTTGTCGCCAGCGCGGAAACCGCACTTGAGGATGCGCAGGTAGCCACCCTCACGGGTAGCGTAACGCTTGCCCAGGTCGTTGAAGAGCTTACCAACGATAGCTTTCGAACGAGTACGGTCGAAAGCCAGACGGCGGTTAGCCAGGCTATCTGTCTTGGCCAGAGTGATCAGCGGCTCAGCAACGCGACGCAGTTCTTTGGCTTTCGGCAGTGTAGTTTTGATCAGCTCGTGCTCGAACAGCGACACCGCCATGTTTTGGAACATGGCCTTGCGGTGCGAGCTGGTGCGGCTCAGGTGACGACCACTTTTACGATGACGCATGGTTCATTCCTTACCAAACACAACGTTCGGTGATTACGACGATCAGGCAGTCGCCTTGTCGTCCTTCTTAAGACTTGCAGGCGGCCAGTTGTCGAGGCGCATGCCGAGGGACAGACCGCGGGAGGCCAGAACGTCCTTGATTTCAGTCAAGGATTTCTTGCCAAGGTTCGGAGTCTTCAACAGCTCTACTTCGGTACGCTGAATCAGGTCGCCGATGTAGTAGATGTTTTCCGCCTTAAGGCAGTTAGCCGAACGTACAGTCAGTTCCAGATCGTCAACCGGGCGAAGCAGGATCGGATCGATCTCGTCTTCCTGCTCGACAACCACTGGCTCACTGTCACCTTTGAGGTCGACGAACGCAGCCAACTGCTGTTGCAGGATGGTTGCAGCACGGCGGATAGCCTCTTCAGGATCCAGGGTACCGTTGGTTTCCAGATCAATAACCAGCTTGTCCAGGTTGGTACGCTGTTCGACACGGGCGTTTTCCACCACGTATGCGATACGGCGAACTGGGCTGAACGAAGAGTCAAGCTGCAAGCGACCGATGCTGCGGCTTTCGTCTTCATCGCTCTGACGCGAGTCTGCCGGTTCATAACCACGACCACGAGCTACAGTGAGCTTCATGTTCAGGGCGCCGTTAGACGCCAGGTTAGCGATTACGTGATCGGGGTTAACGATCTCGACATCATGATCCAGCTGAATATCGGCAGCGGTAACCACCCCCGAACCCTTCTTCGACAAGGTCAGCGTAACTTCGTCACGACCGTGCAGCTTGATAGCCAGACCTTTAAGGTTCAACAGGATTTCAATTACATCTTCCTGTACACCTTCGATGGCGCTGTACTCGTGGAGCACACCGTCAATCTCGGCCTCGACTACTGCACAGCCGGGCATTGAGGACAACAGGATGCGGCGCAGCGCGTTGCCCAGGGTGTGGCCGAAACCACGCTCGAGAGGCTCGAGTGTGATCTTGGCGCGGGTTGGACTGACAACCTGCACATCAATATGGCGGGGTGTCAGGAACTCATTTACCGAAATCTGCATGGATGCACCTATTTTCTAGCCCTTACTTGGAGTAGAGCTCGACAATCAGGCTTTCGTTGATGTCGGCGGACAGATCACTGCGAGCAGGAACGTTCTTGAAAACGCCCGACTTCTTCTCAGTGTCTACTTCTACCCATTCTACGCGGCCACGTTGGGCACACAGATCGAGAGCTTGGACAATGCGAAGTTGGTTCTTTGCTTTCTCGCGAACAGCAACCACGTCACCAGCACGAACCTGGTAGGACGGAACGTTTACGGTCTGACCGTTAACGCTGATCGACTTGTGCGATACCAGCTGACGGGATTCGGCACGAGTAGAACCGAAACCCATACGGTATACAACGTTGTCCAGACGGCATTCGAGCAGTTGCAACAGGTTTTCGCCGGTTGCGCCTTTCTTGCCAGCAGCTTCTTTGTAGTAGCCGCTGAATTGACGCTCGAGAACGCCGTAGATACGACGGACCTTCTGCTTTTCACGCAGTTGGGTGCCGTAGTCGGACTGGCGACCGCGGCGTTGGCCGTGGATACCAGGTGCTGCTTCAATGTTGCACTTCGATTCGATCGCGCGCACGCCGCTCTTCAGAAAAAGATCGGTGCCTTCGCGACGAGCGAGTTTGCATTTTGGACCAATGTAACGAGCCATTCTTTACAATCTCCTGGATTACACGCGGCGCTTCTTCGGCGGACGGCACCCGTTGTGCGGGATTGGCGTCACGTCGGTGATGCTGGCGATCTTGTAGCCACAGCCGTTCAAAGCGCGGACTGCGGATTCACGACCTGGACCTGGACCTTTGACGTTGACGTCGAGGTTTTTCAGGCCGTATTCCAGCGCAGCTTGACCAGCACGTTCAGCAGCTACTTGAGCAGCGAACGGGGTGGACTTGCGGGAACCGCGGAAACCCGAACCACCGGAGGTAGCCCAGGAAAGAGCGTTACCTTGACGGTCGGTAATGGTCACGATGGTGTTGTTAAAAGAAGCATGGATGTGGGCGATGCCATCAACCACTGTCTTTTTAACTTTTTTACGAGGACGAGCAGCAGGTTTTGCCATGATTAAATTCCTGTCGATTCGCTGGGGCGATTACTTGCGGATCGGCTTACGCGGACCTTTACGGGTACGCGCGTTGGTCTTGGTACGCTGACCGCGTACTGGCAGACCACGACGATGACGCAGACCGCGATAGCAACCGAGGTCCATCAAGCGCTTGATTTTCATGTTGATTTCGCGACGCAGGTCACCTTCAGTGGTGAACTTCGCCACTTCGCCACGCAGCTGTTCAATCTGCTCGTCGCTCAGATCTTTGATCTTTGCCGCTGGGTTGACCCCAGTCACTGCACAAATTTTCTGTGCAGTAGTGCGACCAACACCATAGATGTAGGTCAGCGAGATAACAGTATGCTTGTTATCTGGAATGTTGACGCCTGCAATACGGGCCATTCAGTGGGACTCCAATTGACAGCTACCTACGCCCCGGAAGCCAAGAAATAGGGCGCGAGATAATATCGCTGTAATAACAAATAATCAACCCGGCAGCGCACTAGCTGCCGGGCTTAAGCACAATCACACTCAGCCTTGGCGCTGTTTGTGACGCGGTTCCGCGCTGCAAATTACCCGAACAACACCTTCGCGGCGAATAATCTTGCAGTTACGGCACAGCTTTTTCACCGATGCACGAACTTTCATCACCAACTCCTCGAACCTTATGGACGCTACTCAGCGCAACATGCCGCTGCCGTAGCCCTTCAGGTTGGCTTTCTTCATCAGGGATTCGTACTGGTGCGAAACGAGGTGCGATTGTACTTGGGACATGAAGTCCATCACAACCACGACCACGATCAGCAACGAGGTCCCGCCAAGGTAGAACGGTACGTTTGCCGCAACCACCAGGAACTGGGGAAGCAGGCACACGGCCGTCATGTAAAGAGCACCGAACAAGGTCAAACGAGTCAAAACGCCATCAATGTAGCGCGCCGACTGCTCACCTGGACGGATACCCGGAATAAAGGCACCGGACTTCTTCAGGTTTTCCGCTACGTCTTTCGGATTGAACATCAACGCCGTATAGAAGAAGCAGAAGAAAATAATCCCTGCACTAAACAGCAGAATATTCAACGGCTGACCAGGAGCGATCGACTGCGAGATGTCCTGCAACCAGCCCATACCTTCAGACTGGCCGAACCAGGCACCCAACGAAGCTGGGAACAGCAGGATGCTGCTCGCGAAAATAGCCGGAATAACGCCGGCCATGTTCACCTTCAACGGCAAGTGGCTGGTCTGCGCAGCAAACACCTTGCGGCCCTGCTGACGCTTGGCGTAGTGAACAGCAATACGCCGCTGACCACGCTCGATGAACACCACGAAACCGATAATCGCTACTGCCAACAGACCGATGGCAACCAGGGCGAAAATATTGATATCGCCCTGACGCGCAGACTCGAAAGACTGCCCGATTGCTCTCGGAAGACCGGCGACGATACCTGCGAAGATCAACATCGAGATACCGTTGCCAACACCACGCTCAGTAATCTGCTCACCCAGCCACATCATGAACATCGCGCCCGCCACAAAAGTGGTTACCGCAACGAAATGGAAGCCAAAGTCACCAGTGAACGCTACGCCCTGCCCCGCCAGACCGATGGACATGCCAACAGCCTGGACGAGAGCGAGGACGACAGTGAGGTAGCGGGTGTACTGGCTGATCTTGCGACGGCCAGCTTCACCTTCCTTCTTCAACTGCTCCAGCTGCGGGCTGACGGCGCTCATCAATTGCATGATAATCGATGCCGAAATGTACGGCATGATCCCCAGTGCAAAGATGCTCATCCGCTCCAGCGCGCCGCCGGAAAACATGTTGAACAAGCTAAGAATGGTCCCCTCATTCTGTCGAAACAGGTCCGCGAGTCGGTCCGGGTTGATACCTGGAACCGGGATGTGTGCGCCTATTCGGTAGACGATAATCGCCAGGAACAGAAAACGCAGACGAGCCCAGAGTTCAGACATACCGCCTTTGCCGAGCGCAGAGAGAGCACCTTGCTTAGCCATTTATTCCTCGAACTTGCCGCCAGCTGCTTCGATAGCCGCGCGCGCACCTTTGGTGGCGCCGATTCCCTTTCCGATGGTGACAGCACGAGCAACTTCGCCCGACAGCATGATTTTCACACGCTGAACGTTCTGGTTGATCACGTTGGCATCCTTCAGGGACTGCACGGTGACGATGTCGCCATCCACTTTGGCCAGCTCGGACAGACGCACTTCTGCGCGGTCCATGGCTTTCAGGGAAACGAAACCGAACTTCGGCAGGCGACGATGCAGCGGCTGTTGACCGCCTTCAAAGCCTGGAGCAATGGTGCCACCGGAGCGGGAGGTCTGACCTTTGTGGCCACGGCCACCGGTCTTGCCCAAACCACTACCGATACCACGGCCCGGACGATGCTTTTCACGACGGGAACCCGGCGCTGGACTCAGATCATTGAGTTTCATCGATTAACCCTCGACACGCAGCATGTAGTAAGCCTTGTTGATCATCCCGCGATTCTCGGGAGTATCCAGGACTTCTACAGTGTGACCGATGCGACGCAGACCCAAACCCTTAACACACAGTCTGTGGTTAGGGATGCGGCCGGTCATGCTTTTGATCAGCGTAACTTTTACGGTAGCCATGATCAGAAGATCTCCTTGACGCTTTTGCCACGCTTGGCGGCAATGGATTCAGGAGACTGCATTGCTTTCAAACCCTTGAAAGTGGCGTGAACCACGTTTACCGGGTTAGTCGAGCCGTAGCACTTGGCCAGAACGTTCTGAACGCCAGCAACTTCGAGGACAGCACGCATAGCGCCGCCAGCGATGATACCGGTACCTTCAGAAGCAGGCTGCATGTACACCTTCGAAGCGCCATGGGCGGACTTCATTGCGTACTGCAGAGTGGTGCCGTTCAGATCAACCTGGATCATGTTGCGGCGAGCAGCTTCCATTGCCTTCTGGATCGCAGCAGGCACTTCACGCGACTTGCCACGGCCGAAGCCAACACGGCCTTTACCATCACCCACTACGGTCAACGCAGTGAAAGTGAAGATACGGCCGCCTTTAACGGTTTTGGCTACGCGGTTAACTTGAACCAGCTTCTCGATGTAGCCTTCGTCGCGCTTTTGGTCGTTATTTGACATAACTTAGAACTCCAGCCCAGCTTCACGAGCAGCATCAGCCAGCGCCTTGACGCGGCCGTGGTACTTGAAGCCAGAGCGGTCGAAAGCCACCTGCGAGACGCCAGCGGCTTTAGCACGCGTAGCGACCAGCTGGCCAACCTTAGTGGCCGCGTCGATGTTGCCAGTGGCGCCATCACGCAGTTCTTTATCCAAAGTCGAGGCACTTGCCAGGACTTTGTTGCCGTCGGCCGAAATGACCTGGGCGTAGATGTGCTGCGACGAGCGGAACACGCAGAGACGCACGACTTCGAGTTCGTGCATTTTCAGGCGTGCTTTGCGAGCGCGACGCAGTCGAGTAACTTTTTTGTCGGTCATTTGCTATGCCCTACTTCTTCTTGGCTTCTTTACGACGGACGACTTCGTCCGCGTAGCGCACACCTTTGCCTTTGTACGGCTCTGGTGGACGGAAGTCGCGGATCTCGGCGGCCACTTGACCTACCAGCTGCTTGTCGATGCCCTTGATCAGGATATCGGTCTGGCTAGGAGTCTCAGCGGTGATGCCTTCCGGCAGTTCATAATCCACTGGGTGCGAGAAGCCAAGAGCCAGGTTCAGCACTGTGCCTTTTGCTTGCGCTTTGTAACCAACACCGACCAGCTGGAGCTTGCGCTCGAAGCCTTGGCTTACGCCTTGGACCATGTTGTTTACCAACGCACGAGTGGTACCAGCCATTGCGCGAGTCTGTTGATCGCCATTGCGAGCAGCGAAACGCAGCTCACCAGCTTCTTCAACAATCTCAACGGACGAATGGATGTTCAGTTGCAGAGTGCCCTTGGCACCCTTCACCGAAAGCTGTTGGCCTGCGAATTTGACTTCGACACCGGCTGGCAGCTTAACGGGGTTCTTAGCGACGCGTGACATGCTTATCCCCCCTTAGAACACAGTGCAAAGAACTTCGCCGCCGACACCGGCAGCGCGCGCAGCACGATCCGTCATCACACCTTTGTTGGTGGAGACGATAGACACACCGAGACCGCCACGAACTTTTGGCAGATCATCGACGGACTTGTACTGACGCAGGCCTGGACGGCTAACGCGCTTCACTTCCTCGATGACCGGACGGCCTTCGAAGTACTTCAGCTCGATGGACAGCAGAGGCTTGATTTCGCTGCTGATCTGATAACCCGCAATGTAACCTTCGTCCTTCAGGACTTTGGCAACAGCTACCTTCAAAGTAGAAGATGGCATGCTTACGACGGACTTTTCAGCCATCTGGGCATTACGGATACGAGTTAGCATGTCCGCTAACGGGTCCTGCATACTCATGGGCTAGACGCTCCTAATACACAAAAAATTAGCCTTTCGGCTAGTACGTGTCGCCGAGCGCATCCGTGCAATAAAAACACGGGCTCAGGCGAGCCGGGTATTCTAGACACACCCCACAAATGAATCAAGCCCCAAAAGGGGCTTGATTCAAGTTCAAGGCCACCGGCGGTCAGGATCTTGCGATCCCGAACGCCGCGACTTTGACAGTGCTTACCAGCTGGCTTTAACCAGACCTGGAACGTCACCACGCATTGCAGCTTGACGCAGCATGTTACGGCCGAGGCCGAACTTGCGGTACACGCCGTGCGGACGACCAGTCAGGCGGCAGCGGTTACGCATGCGCGAGGCGCTTGCGTCACGTGGCTGCTTCTGCAGGGCTACGGTAGCTTCCCAACGTGCTTCTGGACTTGCGTTCAGATCAACGATGATAGCTTTCAGCGCTGCACGCTTGGTGGCGTACTTGGCAACGGTGAGCTGACGCTTCAGCTCACGGTTCTTCATGCTCTTCTTGGCCATTTTCCTACTCCAATCAGTTGCGGAACGGGAATTTGAAAGCGCGCAGCAGTGCGCGACCTTCGTCATCCGTCCGAGCAGTGGTGGTCAGGGTAATGTCCAGACCGCGGAGAGCATCGATCTTGTCGTAATCGATTTCCGGGAAAATGATCTGCTCTTTAACGCCCATGCTGTAGTTACCACGACCATCGAAGGACTTGGCATTCAGGCCGCGGAAGTCGCGAACCCGAGGCAGGGAGATCGACAGCAGACGATCCAGGAACTCGTACATACGCTCACGGCGCAGGGTCACTTTGACGCCGATCGGCCAACCTTCACGGACTTTAAAGCCAGCGATGGATTTCCGAGCGTAAGTCACAACGACTTTCTGACCGGTGATCTTTTCCAGGTCGGCAACAGCGTGCTCGATGACTTTTTTGTCGCCGATCGCTTCGCCCAGACCCATGTTCAGGGTGATTTTGGTAACGCGCGGAACTTCCATCACGTTCGAAAGCTTAAGTTCTTCCTTAAGTTTCGGTGCGATTTCCTTCCGGTAAATCTCTTTTAGTCGTGCCATGGTCTTCTACCTAGCAGTGTTCAAGCATCAACCGCTTTTTGGGTCGACTTGAAGACACGAATTTTCTTACCGTCTTCTACTTTGAAACCAACGCGGTCAGCCTTGTTGGTTTCGCCGTTGAAGATGGCGACGTTGGAAGCGTGCAGTGGCGCTTCTTTCTCGACGATACCGCCTTGTACGCCCGACATCGGGTTTGGCTTGGTATGGCGCTTGACCAGGTTCAGACCACCAACAACCAGACGGTCATCAGCGAGAACCTTAAGCACCTTACCGCGCTTACCTTTGTCTTTGCCGGCGATCACGATGATCTCGTCGTCACGACGAATCTTTTGCATGTCGGATCTCCTTACAGCACTTCTGGGGCGAGCGAGACGATCTTCATGAACTTCTCAGTACGAAGTTCACGGGTCACTGGCCCAAAGATACGGGTGCCGATCGGCTCTTGCTTGTTGTTCAACAGAACAGCAGCGTTGCCATCAAAGCGGATAATGGAGCCATCTGCACGGCGAACACCGTGACGAGTGCGGACTACAACAGCAGTCATCACTTGGCCTTTTTTCACTTTACCGCGAGGAATTGCTTCCTTGACGGTAACCTTGATGATGTCACCGATACCAGCGTAACGACGATGGGAGCCACCCAGCACCTTGATGCACATAACGCGGCGAGCGCCGCTGTTATCGGCCACATCGAGCATGGATTGAGTCTGAATCATATAATTTCTCCGACCCCTAGTCCTTAGACTTCCACAGCGCGTTCGAGAACATCAACCAGCGCCCAAGACTTGGTCTTGGCCAAAGGACGAGTTTCACGAATAGTGACTTTGTCGCCGATGTGGCACTGATTGGTTTCGTCGTGCGCGTGCAGCTTAGTCGAACGCTTAACGTATTTACCGTAGATCGGGTGCTTAACGCGACGCTCGATCAGAACGGTGATGGTTTTGTCCATCTTGTCGCTGACAACACGGCCAGTCAGCGTACGGACAGTTTTTTCGGCTTCAGCCATGATTACTTACCTGCCTGCTGGTTGAGCACAGTTTTCACGCGAGCGATGTCACGCTTAACTTGCGAGAGCAGATGAGACTGCCCCAACTGGCCAGTTGCTTTCTGCATACGCAGATTGAACTGGTCGCGCAGCAGGCCGAGCAGTTGCTCGTTCAGCTGCTGTGCTGATTTTTCACGAAGTTCATTCGCTTTCATCACATCACCGTCCGTTTAACAAAGGAGGTGGCGAGCGGCAGCTTTGCAGCAGCCAGGGCGAAAGCCTCACGCGCCAGCTCTTCAGAAACACCCTCGATTTCATACAGGACTTTGCCTGGCTGAATCTGGGCAACCCAGTACTCCACGTTACCCTTACCTTTACCCATCCGAACTTCGAGTGGCTTCTTGGTGACAGGCTTGTCCGGGAATACACGGATCCAGATCTTGCCGCCACGTTTTACGTGACGGGTCAGAGCACGACGCGCTGACTCGATCTGACGAGCGGTGAGACGACCACGAGCAACAGACTTCAGCGCGAACTCGCCGAAGCTGACTTTGCTACCGCGCAATGCCAGGCCACGGTTGTGACCGGTCATCTGCTTGCGGAACTTCGTACGCTTTGGTTGCAACATTTGGCGTACCCCTTACTTAGCAGCTTTTTTACGAGGCGCTGGTGCTTGTGGTTTCAGTTCTTCTTGGCGACCACCAATTACTTCGCCTTTGAAGATCCAAACCTTTACACCGATCACACCGTAAGTGGTGTGAGCTTCGTAGTTGGCATAGTCGATGTCGGCACGCAGGGTGTGCAGTGGCACACGACCTTCGCGATACCATTCAGTACGTGCGATTTCAGCACCGCCGAGACGACCGCTCACTTGGATTTTGATGCCTTTGGCACCAATGCGCATTGCGTTCTGTACAGCGCGCTTCATAGCGCGACGGAACATTACGCGACGCTCCAGCTGCTGAGCTACGCTCTGCGCAACCAGCATACCGTCGAGCTCCGGCTTGCGGATCTCTTCGATATTGATGTGCACAGGCACACCCATTTGCTTGGTCAGGTCCTGACGCAGCTTCTCAACATCTTCACCTTTCTTCCCGATAACGATACCTGGACGAGCGGTGTGGATGGTGATACGTGCAGTCTGCGCCGGACGATGGATATCGATACGGCTTACGGACGCGCTTTTTAGTTTGTCTTGGAGATACTCACGCACCTTCAGATCAGCGAACAAGTAGTCCGCATAAGTCCGACCGTCTGCGTACCAGACGGAGGTGTGCTCCTTGACGATTCCCAGGCGAATGCCAATGGGATGTACTTTCTGACCCATCTCTTCGACTCCGTTACTTGTCAGCAACCTTGACAGTGATATGGCAAGACCGCTTGACGATGCGATCAGCACGGCCTTTGGCACGTGGCATGATGCGCTTCAGCGAACGCCCTTCGTTGACGAAAACGGTGCTGACCTTCAGGTCATCAACGTCTGCGCCTTCGTTATGCTCGGCGTTGGCTACGGCCGACTCCAGCACTTTCTTCATGATCTCGGCGGCTTTCTTACTGCTGAAAGCCAACAGGTTGAGCGCTTCGCCCACCTTCTTCCCGCGGATCTGGTCGGCGACCAAGCGGGCTTTCTGGGCGGAGATTCGAGCGCCCGACAACTTAGCGGCTACTTCCATTTCCTAACCCCTTAACGCTTGGCTTTCTTGTCTGCCACGTGCCCACGATAAGTGCGGGTACCGGCGAACTCGCCCAGTTTGTGGCCGACCATGTCTTCGTTAACGAGAACTGGGACGTGTTGACGACCGTTGTGTACTGCGATGGTCAGACCGACCATTTGTGGCAGGATCATCGAACGACGCGACCAGGTCTTAACTGGTTTGCGATCGTTCTTTTCCGCCGCCACTTCGATCTTCTTCAGTAGGTGAAGATCAATAAAAGGACCTTTTTTCAGAGAACGTGGCACTGTCGTATCCCTCTATTTACTTGCGACGACGGACGATCATTTTGTCGGTACGCTTATTACCACGAGTCTTCGCGCCCTTAGTCGGGAAGCCCCATGGCGATACCGGATGACGACCACCAGAGGTACGACCTTCACCACCACCATGTGGGTGGTCAACCGGGTTCATGGCAACACCACGAACGGTTGGGCGAACGCCACGCCAGCGCTTGGCACCAGCTTTACCCAACGAACGCAGGCTGTGCTCGGAGTTCGAGACTTCGCCCAGGGTCGCACGGCATTCAGCCAGTACTTTACGCATCTCACCAGAACGCAGACGCAGGGTCACGTAGACACCTTCACGAGCGATCAGCTGAGCCGAAGCACCAGCGGAACGAGCGATCTGTGCGCCTTTACCTGGCTTCAATTCGATGCCGTGTACGGTGCTACCAACTGGAATGTTACGCAGTTGCAGAGCGTTGCCCGGCTTGATCGGTGCCAGGGCACCTGCGATCAGCTGGTCGCCAGCACTCACGCCTTTAGGGGCGATGATGTAGCGGCGCTCGCCATCTGCGTACAGCAGCAGAGCGATGTGAGCAGTACGGTTTGGATCGTATTCGATACGCTCGACGGTGGCAGCGATGCCATCCTTGTCGTTGCGACGGAAGTCGACCAGACGATAATGCTGCTTATGACCACCACCGATGTGACGAGTGGTAATACGGCCATTGTTGTTACGACCACCAGACTTCGATTTTTTCTCGAGCAGCGGTGCGTGAGGAGCGCCTTTATGCAGCTCCTGGTTGACCACCTTGACCACAAAACGGCGGCCAGGGGAAGTCGGTTTGCATTTAACGATTGCCATGATGCACCCCTTCCTTACTCAGCACTGCTGCTGAAATCGAGATCTTGGCCTGGCTGAAGGGAGATAACTGCCTTCTTCCAGTCATTACGCTTGCCCAGACCGCGAGCAGTGCGCTTGCTTTTACCCAGAACGTTCAGGGTAGTCACGCGCTCTACTTTCACGCTGAACAGGCTTTCGACGGCCTTCTTGATTTCCAGCTTGGTTGCGTCGGTCGCAACCTTGAAAACGAACTGGCCTTTCTTGTCTGCCAGAACCGTAGCCTTCTCGGAAACGTGCGGGCCAAGCAGAACTTTAAATACGCGTTCCTGGTTCATCCCAGCAGCTCCTCGAATTTCTTCACGGCCGACACGGTGATCAACACCTTGTCGTATGCGATCAGACTGACCGGATCGGAACCCTGCACGTCACGAACGTCGACGTGTGGCAGGTTGCGAGCAGCCAGGTACAGGTTCTGATCAACAGCGTCAGACACGATCAGGACGTCAGTCAGGCCCATGCCATTCAGCTTGTTCAGCAGATCTTTGGTTTTCGGTGCTTCAACAGCGAAGTCCTGAACCACGACCAGACGATCAGTACGCACCAGCTCAGCAAGGATGGAACGCATTGCTGCGCGATACATCTTCTTGTTCAGCTTCTGGGAGTGATCCTGAGGACGAGCTGCGAAAGTGGTACCGCCGCCACGCCAGATTGGGCTACGGATAGTACCGGCACGAGCACGGCCAGTACCTTTCTGACGCCATGGGCGCTTGCCGCCACCGGAAACGTCGGAACGGGTCTTTTGCTGCTTGCTACCTTGACGGCCGCCGGCCATGTAGGCCACGACTGCTTGGTGAACCAGCGTCTCGTTGAATTCGCCGCCAAATGTCAGTTCGGAAACTTCGATCGCTTGAGCGTCATTTACATTTAATTGCATGTCAGCTTCCCCTTAACCGCGAGCCTTGGCTGCTGGACGTACAACCAAGTTGCCGCCAGTAGCGCCAGGAACAGCGCCCTTGACCAACAACAGATTGCGTTCAGCGTCCACGCGCACTACTTCGAGGGACTGCACGGTCACGCGCTCAGCGCCCATATGACCGGACATTTTTTTGCCCTTGAATACACGACCAGGAGTCTGGCACTGGCCGATAGAGCCTGGAACGCGGTGGGATACGGAGTTACCGTGGGTGTTATCTTGCCCGCGGAAGTTCCAACGCTTGATCGTACCCTGGAAGCCTTTACCCTTGGACTGACCGGTTACATCAACCAGCTGACCAGCGGCGAAGATTTCAGCGTTGATCAGATCGCCGGCCTGGTACTCGCCTTCTTCAAGGCGGAATTCCATTACGGTACGACCAGCGGCAACGTTCGCCTTGGCGAAGTGGCCAGCCTGAGCTGCTGTTACACGCGAAGCACGACGCTCGCCGACAGTGACTTGCACTGCACGATAGCCATCGGTCTCTTCAGTTTTGAACTGGGTGACGCGATTCGGCTCGATCTCAATGACCGTGACCGGAATGGAGACACCTTCTTCGGTGAAAATACGGGTCATACCGCATTTACGACCGACTACACCAATAGTCATGTTGTAAACCTCATGAGTGTACGGGGCTTTCACCCGCTATGGCCGCCCATTTCAGAGCGTTACACGACTAAGACCGAGTCTTAGCCGAGGCTGATCTGCACTTCCACACCGGCCGCAAGATCAAGCTTCATAAGTGCATCAACGGTTTTATCCGTTGGCTGGACGATGTCCAGAACGCGCTTATGAGTACGGATCTCGTACTGGTCGCGCGCGTCTTTGTTGACGTGCGGGGAGACCAGAACGGTGAACCGCTCTTTACGGGTAGGCAGTGGAATTGGACCACGCACTTGAGCACCAGTACGTTTCGCGGTTTCCACGATTTCCTGGGTGGATTGGTCGATCAGGCGATGGTCGAAAGCCTTCAACCTGATACGGATTTGCTGATTTTGCATTGGATTTCAGACTCCGGCTGCTATTCCCACCGAGCGCAATACGCCCGTTAAAAGGAGGCGCAATTCTATAGACGCCCCATATAGGTGTCAACCCAATAAAAAAGCCCCCGCTGGGCGGGGGCTTTTTCAACTCATCGAAGCCGACTCAAAAAGAGCTTACTCGATGATTTTGGCTACGACGCCAGCGCCGACGGTACGACCGCCTTCACGAATAGCGAAACGCAGACCGTCTTCCATTGCGATGGTCTTGATCAGGGTGACAACCATTTTGATGTTGTCGCCTGGCATTACCATTTCAACGCCTTCCGGCAGTTCGCAGTTACCGGTCACGTCAGTGGTCCGGAAGTAGAACTGTGGACGGTAGCCTTTGAAGAACGGAGTGTGACGACCGCCTTCTTCTTTGCTCAGAACGTACACTTCAGCTTCGAACTTGGTGTGCGGCTTGACCGAACCCGGCTTAACCAGAACCTGGCCACGCTCAACGTCGTCACGCTTGGTACCACGCAGCAGAACGCCGCAGTTCTCGCCAGCACGACCTTCGTCGAGCAGTTTACGGAACATTTCAACACCGGTGCAGGTGGTGACGGTGGTGTCACGCAGACCTACGATTTCCAGTGGATCCTGAACCTTGACGATACCGCGCTCGATACGACCAGTCACAACAGTACCGCGACCAGAGATCGAGAACACGTCTTCGATTGGCATCAGGAACGGCTTGTCGATAACACGAACTGGCTCTGGGATGTAGCTGTCCAGAGTTTCTACCAGACGCTTGACAGCGGTGGTACCCATTTCGTTGTCGTCTTGGCCGTTCAGAGCCATCAGAGCCGAACCGATGATGATTGGAGTGTCATCACCTGGGAAATCGTAAGTGCTCAGCAGGTCGCGCACTTCCATCTCAACCAGTTCCAGCAGCTCAGCGTCGTCAACCATGTCAGCCTTGTTCAGGAAGACAACGATGTACGGAACGCCTACCTGGCGGGACAGCAGGATGTGCTCACGGGTTTGAGGCATCGGACCATCAGCGGCCGAGCAAACCAGGATCGCGCCGTCCATCTGGGCAGCACCGGTGATCATGTTCTTCACATAGTCAGCGTGACCTGGGCAGTCAACGTGAGCGTAGTGACGAATCGAAGAGTTGTACTCAACGTGCGCGGTGTTGATGGTGATACCACGAGCCTTTTCTTCCGGAGCGCTGTCGATCTTGTCGAAAGCAACAACGGCCGAACCGAAAACTTCGGAGCAGACGCGAGTCAGAGCAGCAGTCAGAGTGGTTTTACCGTGGTCAACGTGACCAATGGTGCCAACGTTGACGTGCGGTAGGGAACGATCAAATTTTTCTTTAGCCACGACAATTAACTCCTTGCCTAAAGGGCTGAATCAGCCTTGTTTTTTGGTAACAGTCTCGACGATATGCGACGGGGCTGTATTGTATTTTTTGAATTCCATAGAGTAGCTTGCGCGACCCTGAGACATGGAACGAACATCGGTCGCGTAACCGAACATCTCGCCCAACGGAACCTCGGCACGAATAACCTTGCCGGAAACCGTATCTTCCATACCCAGAATCATGCCACGACGACGGTTAAGGTCGCCCATGACATCACCCATGTAGTCTTCAGGCGTAACGACTTCTACCGCCATGATCGGCTCGAGCAACTCACCACCGCCCTTCTGGGCCAGTTGCTTGGTTGCCATGGAAGCAGCCACCTTGAACGCCATCTCGTTGGAGTCGACGTCGTGGTAAGAACCATCAAACACAGTCGCCTTCAGGCCGATCAGCGGATAGCCGGCAACAACGCCGTTCTTCATCTGCTCTTCGATACCCTTCTGGATCGCCGGGATGTATTCCTTAGGAACCACACCACCTACGACTTCGTTCACGAATTGCAGACCTTCCTGACCTTCGTCAGCCGGTGCAAAACGGATCCAGCAGTGACCGAACTGGCCACGACCGCCGGATTGGCGAACGAACTTGCCTTCGATTTCACAGTTCTTCGTGATGCGCTCACGATAGGAAACCTGAGGCTTACCGATGTTGGCTTCGACGTTGAACTCACGGCGCATCCGGTCAACCAGGATGTCCAGGTGCAACTCGCCCATGCCGGAGATGATCGTCTGACCAGTCTCTTCATCAGTCTTGACGCGGAAAGACGGGTCTTCCTGAGCAAGCTTGCCCAGAGCGATACCCATTTTTTCCTGGTCGTCCTTGGTCTTAGGCTCAACGGCAACCGAAATAACCGGCTCCGGGAAGTCCATGCGAACCAGGATGATTGGCTTGTCGCCATTGCACAAGGTTTCACCAGTGGTGACGTCCTTCATGCCGATCAAGGCCGCGATGTCACCAGCGCGCACTTCCTTGATCTCTTCGCGGGCGTTTGCGTGCATTTGCACCATACGGCCTACGCGCTCTTTCTTGCCTTTTACAGAGTTGATCACGCCGTCGCCGGAGTTCAACACGCCCGAGTAAACACGGACAAAGGTCAAGGTACCCACGAATGGGTCGGTAGCGATCTTGAACGCCAGAGCCGAGAACGGCTCGTTGTCGTCTGCATGACGCTCCAGCTCGATAGTCTCGTCATCCGGGTCGGTACCCTTGATGGCAGGAATGTCGGTTGGCGCAGGCAGGAAGTCGATAACGGCGTCGAGAACCAGGGGAACACCCTTGTTCTTGAAGGAAGAACCGCAAACAGCCAGGACGATTTCACCAGCGATAGTACGCTGACGCAGAGCGGCCTTGATTTCCTCGTTGGTGAGTTCTTCACCCTCGAGGTACTTGTTCATCAGCTCTTCGTTGGCTTCGGCCGCAGCCTCAACCATGTTGCCGCGCCACTTCTCGGCTTCTTCCAGCAATTCAGCAGGAATATCCTTGCGAACAGGGACCATACCCTTGTCAGCATCGTTCCAGTAGACCGCTTGCATGTTGATCAGATCGATCTGACCCTGGAAGTTGTCTTCGGAACCGATAGCCAGCTGGATAGGCACTGGAGTGTGACCCAGGCGCTGCTTGATCTGAGCGATCACGCGCAGGAAGTTGGCACCAGCACGGTCCATCTTGTTTACGTAAACAAGACGTGGAACGCCGTATTTGTTGGCTTGACGCCATACGGTTTCCGACTGAGGCTCAACG
The DNA here is from genome assembly GCF_000416195.1 of Pseudomonas sp. CFII68. Classification (NCBI taxonomy): domain Bacteria; kingdom Pseudomonadati; phylum Pseudomonadota; class Gammaproteobacteria; order Pseudomonadales; family Pseudomonadaceae; genus Pseudomonas; species Pseudomonas sp. CFII68. The sequence continues at coordinate 14,258 of NZ_ATLN01000119.1, read as the reverse complement.
CCCGAGGTACCGCAGAACACAACCACAGCGCCGTCGAGTACGCGCAGGGAACGTTCTACTTCAATGGTGAAGTCAACGTGGCCCGGGGTATCGATGACGTTGAAGCGGTGCTCGTCCTTGTACTGCTTCTCGGAACCCTTCCAGAAAGCGGTAATGGCAGCAGAAGTAATGGTAATACCACGCTCCTGCTCCTGCACCATCCAGTCGGTGGTCGCGGCGCCATCATGCACCTCGCCCATCTTGTGACTTTTGCCGGTGTAAAAAAGGACGCGCTCGGTGGTGGTGGTTTTACCAGCATCCACGTGAGCAACGATACCAATGTTACGGTAGCGGTTAATCGGTGTAGTACGAGCCATAAAGCCCTCGCAAATTGAGTGACGCTAAAATTAGAAGCGGTAGTGCGAGAAAGCCTTGTTGGCTTCAGCCATACGGTGCACGTCTTCACGCTTCTTAACTGCAGCACCTTTACCTTCAGCAGCGTCCAACAGTTCGCCAGCCAAACGCAGAGCCATGGACTTCTCGCCGCGCTTGCGGGCGAAGTCTACCAACCAGCGCATTGCCAGGGCGTTACGACGGGACGGACGAACTTCGACCGGAACCTGGTAAGTAGCACCGCCTACACGGCGCGACTTCACTTCGACCAGCGGAGCGATGGCGTCGAGAGCTTTCTCGAAGATTTCCAGGGGATCGCTGTTCTTGCGTTCCTTAACTTTGTCCAGTGCGCCATAAACGATACGCTCGGCAACGGCTTTCTTGCCGCTTTCCATTACGTGGTTCATGAACTTGGCGAGAATCTGGCTTCCGTATTTCGGATCGTCCAGAATCTCACGTTTGGCTGCTACGCGACGTCTTGGCATTGATAAGCCCTCAAACGGTCTTCAGGTTAGCCCGGGACCACCACATCCTAGGGATGTGCGCCCGACCTTACTCTTATCGACTCATAAAAATAAAAATCAGTTTTTTGCTACCAGAAACCACTACTTAGGCTTCTTGGTACCGTATTTCGAACGACCCTGGTTCCGGCCTTTGACGCCAGAGGTATCCAGAGAGCCGCGAACGGTGTGGTAACGAACACCTGGCAAGTCTTTTACACGACCGCCGCGGATCAGTACCACGCTGTGCTCTTGCAGGTTGTGGCCTTCACCGCCGATGTACGAGGAAACCTCGAAACCGTTGGTCAGACGCACACGGCATACTTTACGCAGTGCCGAGTTAGGTTTTTTCGGCGTGGTGGTATACACACGGGTGCATACGCCACGACGTTGCGGGCAGTTCTGCAGCGCAGGCACGTCGGATTTCTCGACGATACGCTTACGCGGCTGACGTACCAGCTGGTTGATAGTTGCCATCTACTAGCTCCACTGTTGTCTTGCGACGCTATTGTCTTACAAGAAAAGCAAAATGGCAGGAACGAATTCCCGCCAAATTTAGGGGATCAAGAGTCTAAAGAGGATCTTGTCCCCAGTCAAGGCAAGGCCCCGACCTCCCCGCCCGCCGGATCTCGACAATTTGTCTCGATCCGCCGAACGGGGTGACCAGGGCCAGGCACTCAATTACCGCAGAACTCAGTTACCACTCGAGTTCAGTGCTTCGGTCAGTGCAGCTTCCACTTCACTGGCGCTTACGCGCAACGGCTTGTCAGCTTCACGGCGACGCTTGCGTTCGCTGTGATAGGCCAAACCGGTACCGGCCGGGATCAGACGACCCACGACCACGTTTTCTTTCAGGCCACGCAGGTAATCGCGCTTGCCGGTTACCGCCGCTTCGGTCAGTACGCGAGTGGTTTCCTGGAAGGAAGCCGCCGAGATGAACGATTCGGTGGACAACGACGCCTTGGTGATACCCAGCAGAACGCGAGTGAACTTGGAGACAAACTTGTCTTCGCCGCTCAGACGCTCGTTCTCTACCAGTACGTGAGTCAATTCCATCTGGTCGCCCTTGATGAAACTGGAATCGCCGGATTCAGCGATCTCAACTTTACGCAGCATCTGACGCAGGATGGTCTCGATGTGCTTGTCGTTGATCTTCACGCCTTGCAGACGGTAAACGTCCTGGATCTCGTTCACGATGTACTTGGCCAGCGCACTCACACCCAGCAGACGCAGGATGTCGTGTGGATCGCTCGGACCGTCCGAGATAACTTCGCCGCGGTTTACCTGTTCGCCTTCGAACACGTTCAGGTGACGCCACTTCGGAATCAGCTCTTCGTACGGATCGGTACCGTCGTTCGGGGTGATAACCAGACGGCGTTTGCCCTTGGTCTCTTTACCGAACGCGATGGTGCCGCTGACTTCAGCCAGAATCGAGGCTTCTTTCGGACGACGGGCTTCGAACAAGTCGGCAACACGCGGCAGACCACCGGTGATGTCGCGAGTTTTCGAAGTCTCTTGCGGGATACGAGCGATAACATCACCGATCGCGATCTTCGCACCATCCGCTACACCGACCAGGGCGTTGGCTGGCAGGAAGTACTGAGCGATAACGTCAGTGCCTGGCAGCAACAGATCCTTGCCGTTGTCGTCGACCATCTTCACAGCAGGACGGATGTCCTTGCCGGCAGCTGGACGATCTTTCGCATCGAGTACTTCAATGTTGGTCATACCGGTCAATTCGTCGGTCTGACGCTTGATCGTGATGCCTTCTTCCATGCCCACGTAGGTCACGGTACCTTTCATTTCGGTAACGATCGGGTGAGTGTGCGGGTCCCACTTGGCCACGATGGCACCAGCGTCGACCTTGTCGCCTTCCTTCACCGAAATCACAGCACCGTACGGCAGCTTGTAGCGCTCGCGCTCACGACCGAAGTCGTCAGCGATGGCCAGCTCACCGGAACGGGACACAGCAACCAGGTGACCATCCACTCGCTCAACGTGCTTCAGGTTGTGCAGACGGACGGTACCGCCATTCTTCACCTGAACGCTGTCGGCCGCGGAGGTCCGGCTTGCCGCACCACCGATGTGGAACGTACGCATCGTCAGCTGGGTACCCGGCTCACCGATGGACTGGGCAGCGATAACGCCGACCGCTTCACCGATGTTCACCTGGTGACCACGTGCCAGGTCGCGACCGTAGCACTTGGCGCAGATGCCATAGCGGGTTTCACAGCTGATCGGCGAACGTACGATCACTTCGTCGATGCTGTTGAGTTCGATGAACTCGACCCACTTCTCGTCAACCAGGGTGCCCGCAGGAACGATGACGTCCTCGGTACCCGGCTTGAATACGTCACGGGCGATGACACGACCCAATACGCGCTCACCCAACGGCTCTACAACGTCACCGCCTTCAATGTGCGGAGTCATTACCAGGCCATGTTCGGTGCCGCAATCGATCTCGGTCACGACCAGATCCTGGGCAACGTCTACCAGACGACGAGTCAGGTAACCGGAGTTCGCGGTTTTCAACGCGGTATCCGCAAGACCCTTACGAGCACCGTGAGTGGAGATGAAGTACTGGAGTACGCTCAAACCTTCACGGAAGTTCGCGGTAATCGGGGTCTCGATGATGGAACCGTCCGGCTTGGCCATCAGGCCACGCATACCGGCGAGCTGACGGATCTGCGCAGCAGAACCCCGTGCGCCCGAGTCGGCCATCATGTACATCGAGTTGAAGGATTCCTGGTCGACTTCGTTGCCATGACGGTCGATGACTTTCTCTTTCGAGAGGTTGGCCATCATCGCCTTGGAAACTTCGTCGTTCGCCTTGGACCAGAGGTCGATCACTTTGTTGTACTTCTCGCCCTGGGTTACCAGGCCGGAGGCGTACTGACTTTCGATCTCTTTCACTTCTTCGGTAGCAGCACCGATGATGCGGGCTTTTTCATCCGGGATAACGAAGTCGTTAACACCGATGGAAACGCCGGAAATGGTCGAATAGGCAAAACCGGTGTACATCAACTGGTCAGCGAAGATCACGGTCTCTTTCAGACCAACCACGCGGTAGCACTGGTTGATCAGCTTGGAGATCGCCTTTTTCTTCATCGGCAGGTTGACGACGTCGTAGGACAGACCTTTTGGCACAACCTGGAACAACAGCGCACGGCCGACGGTAGTGTCGACAATACGAGTGTTGGTCACGCTGCCACCATCACGATCGTTCACAGTTTCGTTGATCCGCACCTTGACCTTGGCGTGCAGTGCGGCTTCGCCGGCACGGAACACACGGTCAACTTCTTGCAGATCCGCGAACACACGACCTTCGCCCTTGGCGTTGATCGCTTCACGCGTCATGTAGTACAGACCCAATACAACGTCCTGCGACGGAACGATGATTGGCTCACCGTTGGCTGGCGACAGAATGTTGTTGGTCGACATCATCAACGCACGCGCTTCCAACTGGGCTTCCAGTGTCAGCGGTACGTGCACGGCCATTTGGTCGCCGTCGAAGTCGGCGTTGTACGCAGCACAGACCAACGGGTGCAGCTGGATAGCCTTACCTTCGATCAGTACCGGTTCAAACGCCTGGATACCCAGACGGTGAAGGGTCGGTGCACGGTTGAGCAGAACCGGGTGTTCGCGAATCACTTCGGCGAGAACGTCCCAGACCTCTGGCAGCTCGCGCTCGACCATCTTCTTGGCGGCCTTGATGGTAGTCGCGAGACCACGCATTTCCAGCTTGCCGAAAATGAACGGCTTGAACAGCTCCAGAGCCATTTTCTTAGGCAGACCGCACTGGTGCAGACGCAGGGTCGGGCCTACGGTAATTACCGAACGACCGGAGTAGTCAACACGCTTACCGAGCAAGTTCTGACGGAAACGACCCTGCTTACCCTTGATCATGTCAGCCAGGGATTTCAGAGGACGCTTGTTGGAACCGGTGATAGCGCGGCCACGACGACCGTTGTCGAGCAGTGCATCGACCGCTTCCTGCAACATACGCTTTTCGTTGCGCACGATGATGTCCGGAGCGGACAGATCAAGCAGGCGCTTCAAGCGGTTGTTACGGTTGATCACTCGACGATACAGATCGTTGAGGTCGGAAGTCGCGAAACGACCGCCATCGAGCGGAACCAGTGGACGCAGGTCTGGCGGCAGAACCGGCAGAACGGTCAGCACCATCCACTCTGGCAGGTTGCCGGAACCCTGGAAGGCTTCCATCAACTTCAGACGCTTGGACAGCTTCTTGATCTTGGTTTCGGAGTTGGTTTGCGGAATTTCTTCGCGCAGACGGCCAATCTCGTGCTCCAGGTCGATCGCGTGCAGCAGTTCGCGAACAGCTTCGGCACCCATGCGGGCATCGAAATCGTCGCCGAACTCTTCCAGCGCTTCGAAGTACTGCTCGTCGTTGAGCAGCTGACCTTTTTCAAGGGTGGTCATGCCTGGATCGATAACGACATAGCTCTCGAAGTAGAGAACGCGTTCGATATCACGCAGGGTCATGTCCATCAGCAAGCCGATACGGGACGGCAGCGATTTCAGGAACCAGATGTGGGCAACCGGCGAGGCCAGTTCGATGTGCGCCATGCGCTCACGACGAACTTTTGCCAGCGCGACTTCAACGCCGCACTTCTCGCAGATCACACCACGGTGTTTCAAGCGCTTGTACTTACCGCACAGGCACTCGTAATCCTTGACCGGACCAAAGATCTTGGCGCAGAACAGGCCGTCACGCTCAGGTTTGAACGTACGGTAGTTGATGGTTTCCGGCTTTTTAACTTCACCGAACGACCACGAACGGATCATCTCAGGCGAGGCCAATCCAATACGGATGGCGTCGAACTCTTCGACTTGACCCTGGTTTTTCAGCAAATTCAGTAGGTCTTTCAAGGCCTTTCCTCCTGGCGGAGCAGAGAGCGGGCAAAACAGCCCCGCTCTCGATTCGCGTCACGTGTTATTCGGTTTCCAGATCGATATCGATGCCGAGGGAACGAATTTCCTTGATCAACACGTTGAAAGACTCGGGCATGCCCGGCTCCATACGGTGATCGCCGTCCACGATGTTTTTGTACATCTTGGTCCGGCCGTTCACATCGTCCGACTTCACTGTGAGCATTTCTTGCAGAGTGTATGCAGCACCGTACGCTTCCAGTGCCCAGACCTCCATCTCCCCGAAACGCTGACCACCGAACTGCGCCTTACCACCCAGCGGCTGCTGGGTAACCAGGCTGTAAGAACCGGTAGAACGAGCGTGCATCTTGTCGTCTACCAAGTGGTTCAGCTTCAGCATGTACATGTAGCCAACGGTAACCGGGCGCTCGAACTTGTTGCCGGTACGGCCGTCGAACAGCTGCATCTGGCCGCTTTCTGGCAGGTCTGCCAGTTTCAGCATGGCCTTGATTTCGCTTTCCTTGGCACCGTCGAACACCGGAGTAGCCATTGGAACGCCGCCGCGCAGGTTCTTCGCCAGATCCAGGATTTCCTGGTCGGTGAAGGTGTCCAGCTCTTCGTTGCGGCCGCCGATCTCGTTGTAGATCTCGTGCAGGAACTTACGCAGGTCAGCGACCTTGCGCTGCTCTTCGATCATACGGTTGATCTTCTCGCCCAAGCCCTTAGCCGCGAGGCCCAGGTGGGTTTCAAGGATCTGACCAACGTTCATACGCGAAGGTACGCCCAACGGGTTGAGGACCACATCGACCGGGGTGCCATTGGCATCGTGCGGCATGTCTTCAACCGGCATGATCACGGAGACCACACCCTTGTTACCGTGACGACCGGCCATCTTGTCGCCCGGCTGGATGCGGCGACGGATTGCCAGGTAAACCTTGACGATTTTCAGCACGCCTGGAGCCAGGTCATCGCCCTGCTGCAGTTTGCGCTTCTTGTCTTCGAACTTGTCGTCCAGCAGACGGCGGCGATCAACGATATAGGCCTGGGCCTTCTCGAGCTGCTCGTTCAGAGCATCTTCAGCCATGCGCAGTTTGAACCACTGGCCATGCTCAAGACCGTCGAGAACTTCGTCGGTGATTTCCTGACCTTTCTTCAGGCCGGCGCCGCCTTCGGCTTTGTGGCCGACCAGAGCGGAGCGCAGACGCTCGAAAGTTGCGCCTTCGACGATACGGAACTCTTCGTTCAGGTCCTTGCGGATCTCGTCGAGTTGAGTCTTCTCGATGGACAGTGCACGAGCATCACGCTCAACGCCGTCGCGAGTGAAGACCTGTACGTCGATGACGGTACCCTTGGTGCCGGTAGGCACGCGCAGGGAGGTGTCTTTAACGTCGCTGGCTTTTTCACCGAAGATGGCACGCAGCAGTTTTTCTTCCGGAGTCAGCTGGGTCTCGCCTTTCGGAGTGACCTTGCCCACCAGGATGTCGCCTGCGCCTACTTCAGCACCTACGTAAACGATACCGGCTTCGTCCAGCTTGTTCAGTGCAGCTTCACCCACGTTCGGGATGTCCGCAGTGATTTCCTCTGGGCCAAGCTTGGTGTCACGGGCCACACAGGTCAGTTCCTGGATGTGGATCGTGGTGAAGCGGTCTTCCTGAACCACACGCTCGGACAGGCAGATGGAGTCTTCGAAGTTGAAGCCGTTCCATGCCATGAACGCGATGCGCATGTTCTGACCCAACGCCAGTTCACCCATATCGGTGGACGGACCGTCGGCCATGATGTCGCTGCGCTGAACCCGATCACCCTTGCTCACCAGCGGACGCTGGTTGATGCAGGTGTTCTGGTTGGAGCGGGTGTACTTGGTCAGGTTGTAGATGTCGACACCGGCTTCGCCAGTTTCAACTTCGTCATCGGCAACACGAACCACGATACGGCTGGCGTCGACGGAGTCGATCACGCCACCACGACGAGCCACGACGCAAACGCCGGAGTCACGGGCAACGTTACGCTCCATGCCGGTACCTACCAGCGGCTTGTCGGCACGCAGGGTGGGTACAGCTTGACGCTGCATGTTCGAACCCATCAACGCACGGTTGGCGTCGTCGTGCTCGAGGAACGGGATCAGCGACGCTGCAACCGAAACTACCTGCTTCGGCGATACGTCCATCAAGGTGACGTCTTCCGGCGCCTTGACGGTGAACTCGTTCAAGTGACGAACAGCGACCAGCTCGTCGACCAGGACCTTCTTATCGTTCATCGTGGCCGAAGCCTGAGCGATCACGTGATCTGCTTCTTCGATGGCGGACAGGAACACGATCTCGTCGGTCACCAGGGCGTCTTTCACCACACGGTACGGGCTCTCGAGGAAGCCGTACTGGTTGGTGCGCGCATAGGCAGCCAGGGAGTTGATCAGACCGATGTTCGGACCTTCCGGCGTTTCGATCGGGCATACACGACCGTAGTGCGTCGGGTGTACGTCACGAACTTCGAAGCCTGCACGCTCACGGGTCAGACCGCCCGGGCCGAGTGCGGAGACACGACGCTTGTGGGTGATCTCGGACAGCGGGTTGTTCTGGTCCATGAACTGGGACAGCTGGCTCGAACCGAAGAACTCCTTCACCGCCGCAGCCACAGGCTTGGCGTTGATCAGGTCTTGCGGCATCAGGCCTTCGCTTTCAGCCATCGACAGACGTTCCTTGACCGCACGCTCTACGCGCACCAGGCCAACACGGAACTGGTTCTCGGCCATCTCGCCTACACAGCGAACACGACGGTTACCCAGGTGGTCGATGTCATCGACGATGCCTTTGCCGTTACGGATGTCGACCAGGGTCTTGAGGACCGCGACGATGTCGTCCTTGTTCAGCACACCCGAACCTTCGATCTCGGTACGACCGATACGACGGTTGAACTTCATCCGGCCGACCGCAGACAGGTCATAACGCTCAGGGCTGAAGAACAGGTTGTTGAACAGGGTCTCGGCTGCATCCTTGGTTGGCGGCTCGCCAGGACGCATCATGCGATAGATCTCGACCAGGGCTTCCAGTTGGTTGCCGGTGGAGTCGATCTTCAGCGTGTCGGAGATGAACGGACCGCAGTCGATGTCGTTGGTGTACAGCGTCTCGATGCGAACGACCTGGGCCTTGGCGATTTTTGCCAGGATCTCGGTGTTCAGCTCGGTGTTGCACTCCGCCAGGATTTCGCCGGTGGCCGGATGCACGATGACCTTGGCCGTGGTGCGACCCAGGACGTAGTCCAGAGGCACCTGCAGCTCTTTGATCCCGGCTTTTTCCAGCTGGTTGATGTGGCGAGCGGTGATACGACGACCCTGCTCGACAATAACCTTGCCTTTGTCATCCTGGATATCGAGGACAGCGATTTCACCGCGCAGGCGCTGAGGCACCAGTTCCAGGCTGAGGTTTTCACCTTGCACATGGAAGACGTTGGTGGTGTAGAACGCGTCCAGCACTTCTTCGGTGGTATAGCCGAGCGCGCGCAGCAGTACCGATGCAGGCAGCTTGCGACGACGGTCGATACGCACGAATACGCAGTCTTTCGGGTCGAACTCGAAGTCCAACCACGAACCGCGGTAAGGAATGATGCGCGCGGAGTAAAGCAGTTTGCCGGAGCTGTGCGTCTTGCCACGGTCGTGGTCGAAGAACACGCCCGGAGAACGGTGCAGCTGGGAAACGATTACACGCTCGGTACCGTTGATTACGAAGGTACCGTTCTCAGTCATCAGGGGAATTTCACCCATGTAGACTTCTTGCTCTTTGATGTCCTTGATCGCTTTGTTCGACGATTCTTTGTCGAAAATGATCAGGCGCACTTTTACCCGCAAAGGTACGGCGTAAGTAACACCGCGCAATACGCATTCTTTGACATCAAATGCCGGTTCGCCCAGGCGATAACCGACGTACTCCAGCGCAGCATTGCCGGAGTAGCTGATGATCGGGAAAACGGATTTGAAGGCCGCATGCAGGCCCACGTCGCGGAACTGATCTTTAGTCGCTCCCGCTTGCAAGAATTCACGATACGAATCCAGCTGGATGGCCAGGAGGTACGGCACATCCATGACGTCCGGCAACTTGCTAAAGTCCTTGCGGATACGTTTTTTCTCAGTATATGAGTAAGCCATCAGCGTTCCCCAGCTTGGTCACCTGCTTGTTTGGCCCCTCCCGACGGGAGCAGCCAGAAAATCGTGCAAACCCCATGGTTTGCGCCACCACATCGGGTGGTTACAGCTCGCGATCAGCACCGACCCAGTCGGCTGCCAATAACGGAAAAAGGCCGGTGGCAAGAGCCACCAGCCATCAGCCTGTCGCTTAACGCTCGGGCTGGAGACGCAAAGTCGATGCTTACTTCAGCTCGACTTTAGCGCCTGCTTCTTCCAGAACTGCTTTGGCTTTGTCAGCTGCGTCTTTGGCAACAGCTTCCAGAACCATGGCAGGAGCGCCGTCAACTACAGCCTTGGCTTCTTTCAGGCCCAGACCGGTCAGTTCACGTACTGCCTTGATCACGTTTACTTTCTTCTCGCCAGCTTCGGTCAGCATGACGTTGAATTCGGTTTGCTCTTCAGCAACGGCAGCAGCAACAGCTGGACCAGCGGAAGCAGCAGCAGCGGTAACACCGAATTTTTCTTCGAAAGCTTTGATCAGCTCAACAACTTCCATTACGGACATGTTGCCAACGGCTTCGAGGATATCGTTTTGAGAGATAGACATGACTCTAAATTCCTGGATTGGGGGACGGCCTACGCGACCATCGAAATAAACAAAAAACGCGAAAAGGAGTGTCGAGCCTTAGGCTGCGGCAGCTTCTTTCTGGTCGCGCAGTGCCGCCAGAGTACGAGCCAATTTGCTGGTTGCGCCTTGAATCACGCTCATCAGCTGGGAAATTGCTTCGTCACGGGTCGGCAGAGTTGCCAGTACGTCGATCTGGTTAGCTGCGAGGAACTTGCCCTCGAACGCAGCTGCCTTAATCTCGAACTTGTCCTGACCTTTGGCGAATTCCTTGAACAAACGGGCAGCAGCGCCAGGATGTTGGGTGGAGAACGCGATCAAGGTCGGGCCGGTGAACACGTCGTTGAGGACACTGTATTCAGTGTCAGCAACAGCGCGCTTGAGCAGGGTGTTACGTACAACACGTACGTAAACGCCAGCTTCACGAGCCTCTTTACGGAGTCCGGTCATAGCGCCTACTGTTACGCCACGGGCATCAGCCACGACAGCGGACAGAGCAGCTTTGGCAGCCTCGTTGACTTCAGCGACGATGGCCTTCTTGTCTTCGAGTTTAATTGCCACGGGTTTAACTCCTGCTTGTTACCGTTTCATCCGGTCGAAACCGAATGTCGTTTTGGTGTCTGATTCGGTAAGGAACCGGGAGCACCATCTGCGTAGGCTTGTGGTTTAAGACTTGCGTCGCCTACGGTCTTGGACAGCCCCCGCCAGGCAGGGACCCCAATTTTTTGATTGGCGCAATTACTTGCGCCAACCTGAGTCTTACGCGTCGAGCGAGCTCTGATCGATAACCAGACCTGGGCCCATAGTGGTGCTCAGGGTAACGCGCTTGACGTAGATACCTTTCGAAGAAGCTGGCTTGATACGCTTCAGATCAGCGATCAGGGCTTCAACGTTTTCCTTCAGCTTGACGGCGTCGAAGCCGATCTTGCCAACGGAAGTGTGGATGATGCCGTTTTTGTCGGTGCGATAACGAACCTGACCAGCCTTGGCGTTTTTAACCGCGGTGGCTACGTCTGGCGTTACGGTGCCGACTTTAGGGTTAGGCATCAGACCACGTGGACCGAGGATCTGACCCAACTGACCTACAACGCGCATGGCATCCGGGGATGCGATCACTACGTCATAGTTCAGGTCGCCGCCCTTCATTTCAGCAGCCAGATCGTCCATGCCTACGCGATCAGCACCAGCAGCCAGAGCAGCTTCAGCTGCTGGGCCCTGGGTGAAGACAGCTACACGAACGGTCTTGCCAGTGCCGTGTGGCAGCACAGTAGCGCTACGAACGACCTGGTCGGATTTACGTGGGTCAACGCCCAGGTTTACAGCAACGTCGAACGACTCGCTGAACTTGACAGTCGACAGCTCAGCCAGCAGAGCGGCGGCGTCTACAAAGTTGTAGGCCTTGCCTGCTTCGATTTTGCCGGCGATAGCCTTTTGACGCTTGGTCAGCTTAGCCATTACACACCCTCCACGTTAAGGCCCATGCTACGAGCAGAACCGGCGATAGTACGCACGGCTGCATCCATATCAGCTGCAGTCAGATCCGCGTTTTTGGTTTTCGCGATTTCTTCCAGCTGAGCACGGGTAACGGTGCCAACCTTAACGGTGTTTGGACGAGCGGAACCGCTGGTCAAACCTGCAGCCTTCTTCAGCAGAACCGAAGCTGGGGTGCTTTTTGTTTCGAAAGTGAAGCTACGGTCGCTGTAGACAGTGATGATCACTGGAGTCGGCAGACCTGGCTCAAGACCCTGAGTACGGGCGTTGAAGGCCTTGCAGAATTCCATGATGTTCACGCCGTGCTGACCCAGGGCAGGACCAACAGGTGGGCTTGGGTTAGCCTGAGCGGCCTTCACTTGCAGCTTGATGTAAGCGGTAATTTTCTTGGCCATGAGGCACTCCAATTACGGGTTCGAACGCCTCGAAAGGCTCCCCGGTTACTTGCGCGTTTATCCCAGTGACGACAAAACCCCACAGCCTTGGGCTGCGGGGTTGGGATGCCTGCTCAATCAGACCTTTTCGACCTGACTGAACTCTAGCTCTACCGGAGTAGAGCGACCGAAAATGAGCACTGCCACTTGGATCCGGCTCTTTTCGTAGTTAACTTCTTCAACCGTGCCATTGAAATCAGCGAATGGACCGTCGGTGACGCGTACAACCTCACCTGGTTCAAACAGTGTCTTCGGCTTCGGCTTGTCGCTACCATCAGCGACGCGACGCAGAATCGCTTCTGCCTCTTTATCTGTGATCGGCGCAGGCTTGTCGGCGGTACCGCCAATGAAGCCCATCACCCGAGGGGTATCCTTGACCAAGTGCCAAGTCCCTTCGTTCATGTCCATCTGTACCAGCACGTAGCCCGGAAAGAACTTACGTTCACTTTTGCGCTTCTGACCATTACGCATCTCAACCACTTCTTCAGTGGGGACCAGAATTTCGCCAAAGCCATCTTCCATGCCAGCCAGCTTTACGCGCTCTACCAGCGAGCGCATAACATGCTTCTCGTAACCCGAGTAAGCATGCACAACGTACCAACGCTTAGCCACGGGACACCCTTAGCCAACAATCAAGGAAACAAGCCAGCCGAGCAGGGAATCGAGCCCCCACAACAGCAACGCCATTACCAGAACAACAGCCACAACGATCAACGTGGTCTGCGTGGTTTCTTGGCGAGTCGGCCATACGACTTTACGAATTTCAGTGCGAGCTTCCTTAGCGAGTACAAAGAAAGACTTGCCCTTGGCTGTCTGCAGACCTACAAAGGCAGCAACAGCAGCAATGGCGAGCAATGCAAGTACGCGGTACAGGATCGGCGAAGCAGAATAATACTGATTGCCAACAACGCCAATAACCACCAAAGCGACTACCACTAGCCACTTGAGCAGATCGAAGCGAGAGCCTTGAGCTTCAGCTTTAGGAGTCATCTATGAAGATCCTGTGAAAAGAAAGCCAGACACACTGAGTGAATCTGGCAGGTCAGGAGGGAATCGAACCCCCAACCTACGGTTTTGGAGACCGTCGCTCTGCCAATTGAGCTACTGACCTAAAACAAAATCAGGCCGACCATTATGCCGGCCCGAAAAAGACATTACAACTGTTTACTCGATGACTTTGGCTACGACGCCAGCGCCGACGGTACGACCGCCTTCACGGATAGCGAAACGCAGACCATCTTCCATCGCAATGGTCTTGATCAAGGTAACAGTCATCTGAATGTTGTCACCTGGCATTACCATTTCAACGCCTTCTGGCAGCTCGCAGTTACCAGTCACGTCAGTCGTACGGAAGTAGAACTGTGGACGGTAGCCTTTGAAGAACGGAGTATGACGACCGCCTTCTTCCTTGCTCAGAACGTAAACTTCTGCGGTGAACTTGGTGTGCGGCTTGACGGTGCCTGGCTTGACCAGAACCTGGCCACGCTCAACGTCGTCACGCTTGGTGCCGCGCAGCAGCACGCCGCAGTTCTCGCCAGCACGACCTTCATCGAGCAGCTTGCGGAACATTTCAACGCCAGTGCAGGTAGTTTTCTGAGTATCGCGCAGACCGACGATCTCAACTTCTTCCTGGATACGGACGATGCCACGCTCAACACGACCAGTCACAACAGTACCGCGACCGGAGATCGAGAATACGTCTTCGATTGGCATCAGGAACGGCTTGTCGATAGCACGCTCCGGCTCTGGGATGTAGCTGTCCAGAGTTTCCACCAGCTTCTTGACAGCAGTGGTGCCCATTTCGTTGTCGTCTTGGCCGTTCAGAG